>CAMAUH010000037.1 GCA_945861365.1 Candidatus Kuenenia stuttgartensis | reverse complement strand
GCTCGCCGGCGGTGAGGTCGGGGATGCGCACGGGCTTCTGCGCTTGGGCTGGCGCAGCGGCGGCCAGCATCACGGCGGTCACGAACACGACGAAGCTGGCGGCAGGGTGTGGCATGCAGCGACCAGCCTACACCGGGCCACAGCCATCGTGGCCCGCGGCGCCGTCACGAGTCGATCACGGCTCGATGACGGTCGTCACCAGCCCCGTCGTCCCCAGCACGGCAGCCGGCACCAACCCGAGCCCCTGCGTCAACACCGTGACGCCGACCAGCGCCGGATCGGCCGGCACCAGCACCGGCAGCGACCACAACCGATCGTTCGCCGCAGCCCCCGTCGCGACGACCACCAGAGTCGCCGGATCGAGCAGACCCAGGCCGAACGGCGTCGACCAGGTGGCCTGGCTCGCCGCGGTGAACAGCCCCACGGGCCCTGGTTCGGCAGCGATGCGCAGCGTGAAGGTCTGGCCGAGGCCCGGCCGCCCCACCGCCCAGTGCTGCGGCGCGCGCACTTCGCAGTCGAGCTGCTGCAAGCGCGGTTCGCTGCGGGCTTCGGTGCCGATCACCTGCTCGAGGCCGGCGACGTCGCCGTCGAGGAAGCAATCGAAGAAGCCGAGCGCCACCTTGCTGGTGGCAGCGAACACATCGCGATCGACCTGCGTCGCCTGCACGTAGCCCGCGACGTTGCCGTGCGTGCAATCGCTGTTCAGCAGGTGGAACGACCGCAGCTGCTGCACCGCCGTCAGGTTCTGGTACAGCGGCAGGCCGAACGTCTGCCAGTTCAGGAACGTGTCGCCAGCCCCGTGGCAGACCCCCATCGGCACCGTCACCTGCGGCGCCGAAGGTGCTACTCCCGGTGCGAAGCAGAAGCCGCAGCGATAGCCCGGGTTCGCCGCCAGCACGCCCGGTGTGGTGGCCCCGCCCATCGAGTGCCCGGCGAGCCCGACGCGCGTCATGTCGAGCGCCCCCTGCAACAAGCCCGGCTGCGTGTTGGCCTGCGCCAACGCGGCGAACGTCGCGATGCCGTCCTGCACCTGCAGCGTGGCCGAACTCTGGGCCGTGTTGCCGAGCACCACGACGTAGCCGTTCTGCGCGAACCGGGTGCCGAGCGCACCGTAGCCACTGCCGAGCACGTTCAACCCGTGCAGGAACACCAACACCCGATAGCCGCCGGGCTGCGGCAGCAATGGCACGCCGAGACCTGCCGTGGCGGCGGGGTAGTAGATCGTCGCGGGAAGGTTCGCCGACCCCTGCCCGGTGGGATTGGCCAGCACGATGTCGGCGCGGCCTGCCGCGAACCCTTGCGCGAGCAGAGGAGCCGCGAGCAGCGCTACGAGCAGAGGCAGCATGGGGCCGAATTGGCGCGAAACGGAGCTCGGGGACGAGTGCGTTCGCATTCTCCCATGGCAACGCGAGCGGCAGCGCGGAGCCCGGGCACCGGCCACGGTCAGCGGACTTCACTCTTCGTGACTGCGTCCACCTTGCGCGGCAGTTCCCGAACAGCCTGTCGACGCAGCTCGATGAACTGCCGGTAGCCGCGGTCGCTGCCGAGCCGCTGTTCGAACGCCGCCAGCGCCTCGCGGTGCAGATCGATGTCCGGCTTCTCGCTGGCTTCGACGTGCAGCAGGATGCCGCCCCAGAAGTCGCGCGCCGCGTTGCGGCCATGCGGTCGCTTGCCCTGCCGATGCATCGTCGCGAACTCGGCCCCGGCCTTCCGCTGCTGCGCGGCATCGAAGCGATCGATGCGCACCAACACGTCGGCGATCTCGAGGTCGGTGATGCGCGTGGCGAGATCAGCCGCCTCCGCCGCGGGCAGCACGTCGGCCGCAGCGAACAGCGCCCGCGCTTGCGCCAGCGTCAGCGCCCCGACCTCCAGCCCGCGCACCAGCTGCCGCCGCCGCACAGCCGCGATCTCGCGTTCGGCCGCGGCTTCGTCGACGAGAAACTGCCGAGCCCGCGCCACCAGCTCGCGCAGTTCGGCCAGGCTCTTTTCGCGATGACTCTCGTGGGTGCCCAGCACGCGCCCGGTCGCATCCAACACGGCATGGTGCGGCCAGCCGCTGCCGCGCCATTCCGCCAACTGTCGATCCTGCGTCGCATCGACGTGCGCGCTGACGTGGCAGTACGGCACGACCTCACCGGCGAACGCGACGAACTCCGGCGTACTCAGCACCTCGCGTTCGCAGCGGATCGAAGTGCCGCACGGCATGAAGGAGCGCGTGCAATGCACCAGGATCAGCTTGCCGCTCGCTGCGGCCGCCCGCTTTGCTTCGGCGAGGTCGGTGTGCCACGCGGCAAGACGCAGGAACGGCTGCGCCAGCTTGTCGGCGCGACGCTGCTGCAGCTCGGTGGGATCGGTCGGGGTCTGGGCGGCGAGGGTGCAGCCAGCGAGAACGGCAGCGACGATGGCGGCGAGGCGTTGCATGGTGAGCGCCACCGAACGGCAAGGCCTCGCGCGAACTCCGCGGCGGCCGCGATCAGCTGCGCAGGCTCGCGCGATAGGCTTCGTCGAGCACGCGGAGGTAGCCGAGCTCCTCGGCGAAGCCCGGGTGCCGCAACGATCGCGGCGGCGCACCGGGGCCCGCGCGCAGCGGCCGGCGCAACAGCGTGAGGCAATCGTTGAAGGCGACCGACCCCCACTGCACCAGCTCCTGCGTGACGACGTGCAGGCCGTGCCGTTCGGCATGTTCGCGCACGCGCTGGCCCGACACCGAGGTCGCGCGCCAGTGCGGGTTCTCGACGGTCACCGCCCCACTGGCGTCGACGAACTCGGCGAGGTTGCTGTGGTGCAGGAACGCAGTGCCGCCCGGCCGCAGCACGCGCGCCAGTTCGTGGAGGTAGCCGGTGATCGCGTCCAGTTCGGCGTGCACCAGCGAGTCCCAGCTGAACGCGAAGTCGATGCTGCTGTCGGCAACGCCGGGCAACGACGCACCATCGGTGGCCGCAAACTGCGCACGCGGCCGGCTTGCGAAGCGGTCGCGGCAGAACGCGACACAGCTCGGTGCGAGGTCGACGCCGACATACCGGTAGCAGTGCGCGAGCAGATGCTCGGTCACGCGGCCGTGGCCACAGGCGATCTCGAGCAGGTGTCCGGCGGGCAGGTTCGCGGCGATGCGCGGCAGGATCGAACCGTGCCACATCGTCGCCGTCGAACCCCAGCTCGCCGACCACTCGTCGCCATCGGCGCGCCAGTTGTGCGAATCGTCCCAGTGGGCCTTGTTGTCCCCGATCGATGGCATTGCGCAGACGCTACGCAGCAGCGGGCCAGAGCCAAGGCGTCGCCAGCCCCCGTCCACCAGGGCCGTGACAGGGCCCGCCACTCGCTTAGCCTGTGGCGCTCCATGCGCACGCTCCCGATCGCCTTCGCCGGCTTCGCCCTCGCCACGGCCGCCAGCGCCCAGCAGGTGCTGTTCTTCCGGCAGCAGAACCTCGCCAGCGCGCCGCCGTTCCACGGCAGCGTCGCCGCCGCGATCACGCGACTGTGCGCCGGCCCGACGCCGAACGAACTCGCCAGCGGCTACACGAGCCACATCCCGCCCGGCACGCAACTGCTCGCGTGCCAGCAGAACGGCGATGCCGTGCGCCTGGTCTTCGACAGCACGTTCCTGACCGCACCCGCTGGCTGCTCGCGCGAACACGCGATCGAACAGATCGACAAGACCGCACTCGCGGCACCCGGCATCCACCATGTGCAGATCGCGATCCGCCGCGCCGACGGCAGCGAGGTCGACCTGCGCACCGCGTTCGGCGAGAGCGCACTGCCGGTGCCGATCGCGACACCGCCCACACCGTCGCTGACCCTGCCGTACGGCACGTTGAGCGGCAAGCGCATCGCGATGTCACCGGGCCACGGCTACTACTGGCACAGCACGCTCGGCTGGACCACGCAGCGCGGCGCGATCGATGGCCTGACCGAGGACATCCACACCGCCGAGATCGCCAACCAGTACCTGATCCCGTTCCTGCAGAACATGGGCGCCGACGTCGTCATGTGCCGCGAGCACGGCGAGGTCAACGTCGACGGCCTCGTCGACAACGACGGCGGCGCGCCGGCGTACACCGAGACCGGCAGCTGGACCACGTCGGCCTCGAGCGGCTGGAACGGCGGCGGCTATCGCTTCGTCAACACCAACGCGGTCAGCGAGACCGCGACCGCGACGTGGACCATCCCGGTGGTGAAGGAAGGCCTCTATCCGGTGTTCGTGTGGTACCGCGCCGGCACCAACCGCTGCCCCACCGCCACCTACCGGATCCAACACACCGGCGGCACCAGCACCGCGGTCGTCGACCAACGCGACGACAACCTGACCTGGGCGCACCTCGGCAACTTCTGGTTCGCGCCGGCGCAGGGTGCGCGCATCACGCTGAGCAACCAGTCGCCAAGCCCCGGCGTCGCGATCGCCGACGCGGTGCGGCTCGGCGGCGGCATGGGCTCGCTGGTGCGCGGCGGCACCACCAGCCTGCAGACGCGCTGGCGGGAATGCGCGCGCTACTGGGCGCAGTACGCCGGCGCGCCGAGCACGGTCTACGACTCGATCGCCACCGGCGACGACAACGACGACGACGTCACCGCGCGGCCGCGCTTCGCCGAATGGCGCACCGCCGACGCCTTCATCAGCCTGCACACCAACGCCGGCGGCGGGGCTGGCACCGACACGTTCATCTACAACGGGGGCGCTACCGCCGGCTCGGCGGCGCTCAGCAACGCCGTGCACACGCAGATCGTCACGGACCTGCAGGGCTTCTGGAATCCGGCCTGGGTCGACCGGGGCCAGCAGACCGCGAACTTCGGCGAAGTCCGGCTGCTGAGCACGATGCCGGGCATCCTGGTCGAGCTCGCGTTCCACGACACGCCCGGCTCGCTGGACCACTCATCGCTGCACGACCCGGAGTTCCGCTACCTCGCGGCGCGTGCGTACGCGCGGGGCGTGCTGCGCTACTTCGCGCCGGGCGCACCGTTCCCACCGGAGCCGCCGGCGGCGCTGCGCGTCACGCAGGACGGCGCGCGCGGCCTGCGCGTCGCGTGGGATCCGGTCGCCGGCGCGACCAGCTACACGATCGAGCAGGGCGACGACGGCAAGGGCTTCGTGCAGGTCGCCAGCGTGACGGCGACGAACTGGTCGACCGGCCCGCTGCCGCACCACACCATGAAGTCGTTCCGCGTGCGCGCGTGGAACGCGACCGGCCGCTCGTTCCCGACCGAGGTGCTGACCGCCGGCACCGACCACCTCGGCCAGGCGCAGCTGCTGCTGGTGCAGGCCTTCGACCGGCTCGACCGCAACGTGAAGGGGCCGGACAACACCCGCGACTACGTGCGCCTGCTCGGCGACGCGGTGCGGCGCGACGCGAACTGCTCGTTCGGCTTCGACGCGGCGAGCAACGAGGCGGTGTCGCTGCTGCGCGTGGCGCTGCCAAGCTACGCCGTGGTCGCGTGGTCGCTCGGCGAGGAGAGCACCGCCGACGAGACGTTCAGCGCGGTCGAGCAACTGCTCGTCAACGGCTACCTGAACGGCGGCGGCAGCCTGCTGGTCAGCGGCGCCGAAGTCGGTTGGGACCTCGACGCGCAGGGCAGCGCCGCCGACCGCACCTTCTATCGCAACCAGCTCGGTGCCACCTACGTCGCCGACGACGCCGCGACCTACGCGCTGCAGGCGGGCCTGCCCGGCACGATCAGCGCGGGCCTGCCCGCCAGCAGTTTCGACAACGGCGCGTCCGGCACCTACGACGTGAACTTCCCCGACGTGCTGGCGCCGACCAATGCCAGCAGCACGGTGTGCCTGCGCTACGGCAACGGCCTCACCGCCGGTGTGCAGCGGCTCGACCCGGTGACCGGCGCGCGCGTGGTCGTGTTCGGCTTCCCGCTCGAGACGATCACGAACGCGGCGGCTCGCGCGCAGCTGGTGCGGCAGAGCCTCGACTTCCTGCACGACACCCGGCCGCTGCGTGGCCCCACCACGGCGCCGCTCGGCCAATCGACGGCGATGACGCTGTCGCTGCCGGGCGAGGTCGGCTTCCCGTACATGCTGCTGGTCAGCGAAGGCTTCACGCCGGGCGCGTTGCTGCCGAACGGCGCCCTGCTGCCGCTGAACGTCGGCTGGCTGCTGACGACGAGCCTCGATCCCACCAGCCCGTTCTACACGAACTTCCTGGGCACGCTGCCGGCGGGGCCGGTCACCGCGGCGCTGAACGCGCCGTACCTGCCGTTCCTCGCCGGGCTGCCACTGTACTTCGCGGGCTTCTCGCTGGTGCCGACGGCGACTGCGGAACGCCAGCTGACGAACTGGATCCGCATGACGCTGACGCTGTGAAACGAACACGGGGCCGTTCGGCCCCGTGCTTCACTGCGCGCCCGCGGGCCGCTCAGCTCTCGCCGATCGCCGCCGCGACGAGGCAGCCCTTCGCGACCGCGGTCAGCGCTTCTTCGCTGCGGAAGATGCGGCCGACGGGCAGCGGGAAGTCGATCTTCGCGAACTCGTCGCGGAAGACCTCGATGAAGCCGCCGACCAGCGACGTGCCGCCGGCGCAGGCGATGTCGATCGGGTTCTGGAAGCTCGGCATGTTCTGGCCGGACTCGAAGCGCTGCTTGATGTTCTGCAGCACGTAGTTGATCAGGCTGCGGTAGTAGATCGCGACCGCCTCTTCCTCGCGGCTCTTCGGGTCGCGGATGTCGATGCCGCGCTCCTTGATGTGCGCCGCCTTGCTGCGCGGGCAACCGAGCACGTTGGCGACGTTCTTGTCGATCCAGTCACCGCCGCGCGCCACCGAGAACGACAGGCACGGGATCGACTTGTAGGCGATGCAGGCGTTGGCCATGCCACCGCCGAACGACAGGCCGATGCCGGTGAAGTCGCTCTCCGCGAGCTCCGCGAAGATCACCGCGTGCGCTTCGTTGATCGCGTGCGCCTTGTAGCCGAGCTTGTTGACCAGGCTCTCGAACAGGCCCTGGTGGTAGACGACGTTGTTGTCGACGTCGAGCGACGGCGCCGGCACGCAGAAGTAGCAGTTCTCGCCCTGCACGCGCGGCTCACCCAGGATCTTCTGGATGATCATCTTCATCATCGGCAGCGCGTCCTGCTCGTTCGGGCTGATCAGGCCATCGCACATCGGGCGGCGCGTCTCGCGGCCGAACACGTTGGCCAGTTCGAACGCGGCCTCGCCGATGACGACGAGCTTGCCGTTGTGCACGACGTACGGGACCTTGAGCTTCGTCAGCATGTTCTTGCTGTAGACGTCGCTCGGGATGTCGAGGAACGCGTTGCGTTCGACGGTCACCGTGATGCCGCCCTCTTCGTTCTGGACCGCGGCGGCGAGATTGGCGGTACCGACATCGAGCCCCTTGCCGAGTGCAATGGCGGTGTCAGGGCTCGTGTGAGGATGGCTGTCGTTCTTGTTCTGCGTCATTGGTCGTTTCCCCGGATTCGATCGTGTGCGTGTTTGGTCGCGGCGCAGGCTCAGCCGCCGCCCTTGAGCTTCTTGAGGCGCGCGAGGTTGCCGGCGATGCCGCCAGCGGCCTTCTGCTTCACCTCGATGTTGTCCATGTTCGACTCGAGCGACTTGCCGGTGTCCTTGAACAGGCCGCCGAAGTCGACCGGCGCATCGCCGCTGACGGCGGCGCTGACACCCATCTTCTTGCCGAGCATTTCCAGGCGGTCGGTCAGCGAGCCGGTCAGCTTCTCGAGTGCGGACGCGAAGTCGGGCATCGCCGGCTGGGCCGGCGTCGGCGCGACCACCTGCGGCTGCGGATGCGACTGCGCGTGCAGCAGGTTGGCCTTCAGCGTCGCCATCTCCTGCACCAGCGAGAACAGCAACTCCGTCGACGGTCCGGCGGCAGCAGCCGGCTGCGGTGCGACGGCCACCGCCGCCGCATTGGCGGCAGCGACCGCGGTGCGCGCCGCTTCGGCGGCCGCCTGCGCGGTGTCGCATTCGGTCTGCGCGGCCTCGGCGCGCGCCTCCGCGGTCATCGCGGCGGCCTTCGCGGCGATGGTCGCGGCATGCGCTTGCTCGGACTCCGCCCGGGCGGCATCGAGTTCCTGCCGCGTGGCGGCGAGCGCTTGCGACAGTTCGGCCAGCCGCGCCTGCAGCTCGACGATCTCACGATCGCGCTGGGCCAGCGCGACCTCGTTCGCATGCGCCTGCTGCTGCTCCTGCTCGCGCTGCCGCAGGATCGAACGGAACTCCTGGCGGCTCTTCTCCACCAGTTGCTCGGCGGCCTCGGGCGCGATCAGTCCGGACTGCTCGATGGCAGCATGGACCGCCTCGCTGATCATCGACGCGACGTGCTCGGCGCGGATGAGGCGCACCTTCTTGCGCCCCTCATTGGCGAGCTCGTCGAGCGTCGCGGTGCGCGAACGCGCCGACAACGCTTCCTTGATGTCGTGGACGGATTCCATGTAGCGGTGCCAGGCGCGGTAGGCGCAGCAGGCGGAGTCGATTTCGACCTTTCGCCACAAGAACTTGAGCCAGCCGAGACGGTGCGGATCCCGCCCCGGGACACCTCACGAGCTGGCGGCGATCGCGGCCTCGACCGCAGCGGCGGCACGCAGCGCGGCGACATCGTGCGTGCGGATCCAATCGACCCCGTGCCGCGCCGCCCACAACTCGGCGGCCAACGTGGCCGGCCCGCGCTCGGCGGGCGGCAGGCCGGTCAGTTCGCCGAGGAACGACTTGCGCGACACCGAGACCAACAGTTCGCCGACCGTCGCGCGCAGCGCCGCCAGGTGCAGCAGCACGTGCAGGCTCGGCGCCGCCGCGCGCCCGAGGAAGAACCCCATGCCCGGATCGAACACCAGGCGCGACCGCACGATGCCGACGGCAGCGAAGGCGCTGGCCCGCTCGGCGGCGAACGCCTCGATCGCCGCCAGCAGGCCGTCGCTGCCCTGTTCCGGCCGCGCCGCGCGCGGGCCAGCACCGCGCTGGAACATCACGACGAACCGCACGTGCGCCGGGCACGCCGCCGCGGCCGCCAGCGATTCCGGGGCCCGGAAGCCATCGACGTCGTTGAGCCAATGCACACCGAGCGCCGCCATCGACCGCATCACCGCGGCCTTGCAGGTATCGATGCTGACGCGGGCACCGCGCGCCAACAGCGCCTGCACGACCGGGCGCAGCCGCCGCAGTTCCTCGTCGGCGTCGACGTCCTCGGCGTCGGGATGCGTCGACTCGGCGCCGATGTCGAGCACATCCGCACCGGCCGCGAGCAACCGTTCGCCGTGCGCGATCGCCGCCGCCGGATCGAAGTAGCGCCCGCCATCGGAGAACGAGTCGCGCGTGACGTTGACGATGCCGAAGGTTCGCACCATGGGTTTCAGCGCTGCCAGCGGCTGCGCAGGCACGATTCACAGCGGCCACACGGCGTGGCGTCGCCGGTGTAGCAGGACCAGAAGTCGCCCGGACCGAACCCGAGCCGCCGCGCCTGCGCGACCAGTTCGTCCTTGTCCATGCCGATCGTCGGGCTGCAGACCGTGACGCCCGAACGCGTGCCGTGGTGCAGGAACGTGGTGCCCGCGGCCAGGAACTCGGCCGAGTTGTCCGGGAAGGTCGCTGCCTCCTCACGATTGAAGCCGGCGACGACGCAGTCGGCGCCCATCGCCTCGGCGTGTGCGGCGGCGACGGCGACGAACACCGCGTTGCGGGCCGGCACCCACACCGCACTGGCGCTGGCGGCATCCCCTGGCGACGCGGCGGTACCGGTCGGCAACGGACCGGTTCCCTGCATCAGCTTCGACCCGGTGCGCGCCGCCAGTGCGGCGAGCCACGGCAGTTCGATGCGCAACAGCGGGACCTGCCAGCGAACGGCCAACTTCTCGACCATGGCGGCTTCGCGCCAACGCGCGCGCTGGCCGTAGTCGGCGAACACGCACGCAGTGAGCACGTTGCCCTGCTCGCGGAACAACGCCGTGGCGACCGCCGAATCGAGGCCGCCGGACAGCAGCGCGATGCCGCGCGCCGGGCGTGGTTGCTGCGCCAGCGCGGTCACTGCACCGAGAACGCCACCGCGGCCGAACGCGCGTAGAGCACTTCGAGGCGGATGCGCTCGCTCAGCACGAAGTCATCCGGCCCTTCGCTGGTCAGCGACGTCATCGCCCGGGCTTCGACCTTCATGGACCAGGTGCCGGTCTGCAGCCCGACGACGCCCGCCGAGTTCAGGTCGGGGAACTGCACGGTGTCGGTGCTGCCGGTCCCGTCCCGGTCCGGCACCAGCACCGTCCACTTGCGACCGCCGCTGTCCTGCGCGACCACTTCCAGGAACCCGAGGCCGCCGATGATCACCGAAGCATCGACGGGGTCGACGCAGGTCACCGCCGGCGAACCGGTGAACGGACCGCTCGGCGCCGTGATCACCGGAATCGACAGCGGCGACTGCGGCACCGATTCGAACGTGGTGCTGAGCGCCGGCAACAGCAGCACCCGCACGCGGCTCAGGTTGCCGGCGGCATCCTGCGCATCGGCCATCACCCATGCCGTCGGATTGAACGGCGCCAGCGTCGCGAACAGCGGCACGCTGAAGCTGGCATTGATCGGATAGGTCGGGCCACTGCCGGTGGTGAAGCCCATGCCCGCGAGCAGCTGGCCCTCGAAGCCCTGCATCGACGCGGTGACCCGAACGCGCGGCCGCCCGTTCTGCAGCGAAGTGCGATCGAGGCCGACCGCGGCCGAGAAGTCCTTGTTGAAGGGCGCCGTCAGGGAAGCCACGGTCGTCGTGCTCGGCACCAACGTCAACGTCTGCGGCGAGGTCGAGCCCGGCGTCGCCGGTGCCCCGGGCGGCGTCGGCACGATCAGCGTCGCGCCGCCCATCTGGATGCCCTGCGAGCTGAAGGTCGGCGTCGCCGTGGCCTCGAACACACCGGCCAGCGAGGTGATCGCCTGCGGACGGTTCGGCACGATCAGCGTGTCGGGGATGGTCGTCGCCGCCGAAGGGTTGGTGCGCACACCGAACAGGCCGCGGTCGTCGAACGCGGTGTTGCCGATGATGGCCGTCACACCGGCGCCCGGCACGAAGGTCGCCGTTCCCTGCAGCGTCGCGGTCGCCGCGGTGCGCGGGCGCAGTGGCAACGACACCACGGCAGCCTGCGTCTGGTACAGCGTGATCAGGTCGTGGCCGGAGCTGACGATCGTCACGGTGAATGGTCCGGCACCGAGCCCGCTGAAGGTCGCGCGGCCCGCCGCGTTCGTGATGGCCGACAACTGCCCGACCGCCGGCACCACCGGCGCCCCGGCGTCCAGCAACACGGTCGCGCCAGCGATCGGCTGCAACGTCGCCTGGTCGTACGCCTCGACGTCGAGCGTGCCAGCGAACGCCCCGGTGCAGTAGCCGCGCTGCACCAGGTTGCCAGCGAACGGGGTCGCGACGAGGTTGCCGCTGCTGTCGGTCACCGTCAGCACGTAGGGACGGGCGCTGGCGAGGCGGCCCATCGGGATCGGGTTCAGCAGGAACCGCCCACCGGAATCGCTCGCGAACAGGCCCGCGGCCGGATTCACACCGTCGGTCAAGCTCGCTTCCGCGACCTCCTCACCGGCCGTGCCATGGAAGGCAAGGTGCGCAGTGTCGAAGTAGAGGTCGCGTCCGTCGGCCGACCCCGGGGGCCCGGCACGCGTGATCGCCGGCGGCGTCGCGTCGAGGCTCGGCGCGGCGTTGCTGGAGTTGCGGATGAAGCCCGCCGATTGGGAACCGCGCTGCATCTGCGCGACGAAGGTCAGGTCGCCTTCATCGAAGGCCGGGCGCTCGATCGTGCCGATCTTGCCGGCGAAGTCGACCAGCACGGTCTGCGCACCACCCGGCTCGGGCACGACGGCAGTCCGCTCGACGAACTTCAGGTCGCCGACCGTCTGGGTCGCCGAGTTGCCGCCGTAGATGCGCGCCCGGATGCGATCGCCGGCAACCGCATCGGCCGGTGTCGTCACCCGCAAGCGGACGGTCTCGAGGTTCGCGCGGTTGATCTTGTTCGGGAAGCCGGTGACCGCATTGTCGAGCTGCACCGCGGACAGAGCACCTGGGCCGATCGTGGTGAAACGAGCGAACGGCGTGCGGTTGTTGAAGTCGAGCGTGCCGTCGGCACCGAACGTGATCGAGTCGTTGACGACGAGCTGGTGTTCGGTGGACGCCGCGAAGCCGCCCGTCAGCCGCAGCCGGACGACGCGCGGATCGACGACACCGAGCGCGGACAAGGGCGTGGCAACCGCTGCGGCGAGAGCGCTGCCGCCGGTCGGTCGCAGCACCAGGTTGGACGCCACCAGCGTCGCCGCATTGGCGGGGCGATCGAACACGACGAAGTAGTCCGTCTCACGCGTCGCTTCGCGCGTGTTGTCACGCGGGAACACCGCGAGGATGCGACCGTCGGTCTGCGTCGTCGCCTGGTTCGGCTGGAACTCGGCCAGCACGGTGCCTGCGGTCGGCGCGTCGAAGGTCACGCCATCGGCATCGCGCGCATCCGGCAACAGCACGACCTGGTAGGTCTGAGCCACCGTCGTCGGCGCGGGCGGCGACAACCCCGCGGTCGGCCGCATCACCAGCAACCTGCCGTTGGCCAGGAAGTCGTAGCTGCACGGGAGATTCTGCGTCGTGTTCTTCAGACGCAGGACGATCTTGGCGTCCTGTGCGCTGGGAGTGCTCGGGCCGACCGTCTTCTCGTTCACGCTCTCGCTGAACTCGACGACGATCGGCACGGTCGGCTGCCAACCGCTGCCGGTCGGATAGGTCGCCTTCACCGTCGGCCGGGAATCCCGCGTATCGCCGCCAGTCTGCACCACCGACACGGCCGAGTTACCAGCTTGCGCCGGTGGCGGTCCGACGCTCGGGTCGAAGGCGCGCCCGACGTTGTCGCACGATGCGGTGGCCAGCAGCAGCAGGAGCAGCGAGAGGAACGCGTACCGGGATCGGGGCATCGACAAGGGTGGTTACGCGGTGCGTAGGGCGGGTCGCGAAGACGCGCGCGGGAACAGCATTATTCCGGCCGCGGGCACCGGCAACCAGCGTCAGCTCGGATCGGCTCCGGCAGCTGGCCCCGTGGCGGGCCACAGGCGCGGTGCGATGAGCATGAGGACGCCGCCGCACAGCACGCCGACGCTGAGCAACTGCCCCATCGTCATGCCGAGCGCCACGATGCCGAGGTGGGCATCCGGCTGGCGCACGAACTCGAGGCCGCCGCGGATCGCCGCGTAGCCGACCATGAAGATCCCGGCGAAGCGACCGCGCGGCAGCGAGCGGTGCCGCGTCGCCCACCACAGCACCGCCAGCACGAGGCCCAGCAGCAGCCCTTCACCGACCGCTTCGTACAGCTGGGACGGATGCCGGTAGGGCACGTACGGCTCGCCGTCGACGGTGACCTTGCTGACCTTGGCCCAGTCGAGCTTCGGCGCCACGGCCAGCCAATCGATCGCGCGGCCATCGAGGTCGGTCTCGTGCAACTCCGGCCGCACGTCGGCGAACGTGCGCTTGCCGAAGGCGACCTGGATGCACAGCTCGCGATCCCGCATCGGCCAGCCCGGGCCGATGCCGAGCAACTGCGACGCCCGATCGTCGGTCGGGAACTGCATCGCGAACGGGGTGTCCTTGGTGGTCGCCCGGCCGAACAGTTCGCCATTGATGAAGTTCGCCACCCGCACCGCGAAGATGCCCGGGGTCACGGCCAGCGCGCAGGTGTCGGCGACGCAGAGCCACGGCACCCGGTGGCGCCGGCAGAACAGCCAGATCGCGACCGCCACGCCGGCGAGCCCCCCGTGGAACGCGAGCCCGCCCTCCCACACCTGCAGGAACTTCAGCGGGTTCAGCATGCCCTCGCCGTAGAACATCGCGTAGCCGATGCGCCCGCCGAGCATCACCCCGAACACGCAGTAGAAGACGAGGTCGGGAGCCACCTCCGGCTTGACCGGGAAGAAGCCGCGGCGCGCGAGCCGCACCATGATCCACTGCGCCAGGACGAAGCCGACGACGTACATCAGGCCGTACCAACGGATGTCGATCGGCAGACCCGGAATGTCGAACAACACCGGATCCCAGGCGGGGAACTGCATCCGCACGAAGCTAGACGCCGCGTGACGCGGAGCAAGGGCGGCGACCACGTTCAGGTGCGCATGACGAACCGCGGCGGGCCCGCTAGTGTGTTCGCCCTCGCATGCTGACGTCCGCACTCGTTCCCCTTCTCGGCGACGCGCTGCCCATCCTCTCGGCACTCGCGGCCGAAGTGCAGGCCGACCGCACGCGCCTGCCGGTCGTGTTCCCCGGCCTGCCGCGCAAGCTGGGCCGCGAGGCGACCCACACCGGCCGCAACAACCTCGGCGGCGCCCTGGTCGACCTCGGAGCCTTCCGCCGCTGCGACCTCGGCGCGGCCTGGCTGCTCGCCAGCGTCGCGGCGACCGATGCAGAGCTGCTGGACCTCTACGCCCACGGCGACATCGAGGAACGGGCGATGCTGCTGCGCGCGAACCACTTCCTGCCGGTCGGCCCGCGCACCGTGCAGCTGTTCGGCGAAGTGCAACGCACCAACATCGTGCTGCATCTCGAGGCGGCCGCGTGCGACGGCGACCTGTTCGTCCGCACGCTGGGCCAACCCGGCTTCGATGCCACCACCGCCAACAAGTTGCTGCTGAAGGTCGCGTTCCTCGATCTGCCGCTGGCACGCCTGTACGGCGCCGCCTCGCACGCGAACGTCGAACTGTCCCGCATGCTGCAGGACCTGGCGACCGAACGCGAAGCCGCCGGCCGCGCCGTGTGGCGCGACACCTGGCGCCTGATCGGCATGGCGCCGTGCCCCGGCTCGCGCGCCCGCCTCGTCGGCGGCCTCGAGCACGGCGACGATGGCGTGCGGCTCGCCGCCGCCGAAGGCCTCGCGGCACTGCGAGCGCCCGAGCTGCTCGCCTTTGCCCGCGAACGCGTCGGTCGCGAACCCCGCGCCCCGATCGCCGCCATCCTGAACCGCCTGCTCGGCCAGGCTCCCTGAGAGCCTCGCGCCCGAAGCGACCCGAGCCCTGACTGCGTCCGCCCCACTACCCACGAGACTGCCGCGATGCTGATCTTCGAACCGCACATCCACATGTTCAGCCGGATCACGGACGACTACGAGCGCCTGTCGCTCGCCGGCGTCCGCGCCGTGCTCGAACCGGCGTTCTGGCTCGGCCAGAACCGCACCTCCGTCGGTAGTTTCGTCGACTACTACGAGACCCTGATCGGCTGGGAGCGCCACCGCGCCCAGCAGTTCGGCATCCACCACTTCTGCACGATGGGGCTGAACCCGCGCGAGGCCAACGACGACCGCGTCAACGACGACGTGCTGAAGATCCTGCCGCGCTACGCCGAGAAGGGCTCCTGCGTCGGCATCGGCGAGATCGGCCTCGACGACCAGACGCCGAAGGAGGAGAAGTTCCTC
>CAMAUH010000036.1 GCA_945861365.1 Candidatus Kuenenia stuttgartensis | reverse complement strand
CGATGGGGAGCGGCTGTGGCAGTGGGGCCTGCGCGAATGCCTGCCATGGTTCGGCCCGTACGAGGACGCCATGTCGACGCGTTCGAGCGGCCTGTTCCACACGCGCCTGTCGCCGCTGCTGAACCTGCACCGCGTGCTGCCAAAGCGCGTGCTCACCGACGTGCTCGCCGCCGAACTGCCGCTGGCGAGCCAGGAGGGTTTCGTGCGGCAGATCCTGGGCTGGCGCGAGTTCGTGCGCCACGTGCACGAAGCGACCGACGGGCTGCGCCGCCTGCACGGGCGCGAGCTCGACACCAACGTGCTGCGCGCCCAGACCGAGCTGCCGCCGGTGTTCTGGGGCAAGGCACCGTCGGGGCTCGCCTGCCTCGACCACGTCGTGGCCGACGTCTGGCGCGAGGGCTACAGCCACCACATCACGCGCCTGATGGTGCTCGGCAACCTGGCGACGCTGCTCGGCGTCGAGCCGCAGCAGCTGTCGCGGTGGTTCTGGGTCGCCTACATCGACGCGTACGACTGGGTCGTCGAGCCGAACGTGCTGGCGATGGCGAGCTACGGCGTCGGCGAGCTGATGACGACGAAGCCGTACGTCGCCGGGTCGGCCTACCTCGACCGCATGGGCGACCACTGCGACGGTTGCGCGTTCGATCCGAAGACGACGTGCCCGATCACGCGGCTCTACTGGGCGTTCCTGGCCCGCAATGCGGAGCGGCTGGCCGGCAACCAGCGCATCGCGATGCCGCTGCGCAGCGTCGCCAAGCGCGCGGCCGACGAACGGGCGCGCGATGCGCAGGTGGCGGAGTGGGTCACGGCGACGCTCGGCCGCGGCGAACGGCTGCAGCCGCCGGGCCCGCGCTGAGGTCGCTGGCTGGCGCGTTCACCACGCGCCGATCGTCAGCTGCACCGCGTTCGACGCGCTGACTGCGGTGATCGCACCACTCGCCGCGAGTTCGAACGGCACCGTCTGCTGGCGGAACGACTGGCCGAGCAGGCTCGCCGAGTTCGGCAGCGCCCACTGCGCGGTCACCGCACCCGCGGTCGGCAGGTCCGCGAGCAGCACGTCCGGACTGACGTGCAGCGTGCAGCCAGGGAACGACGGCAGCACGCTGGCCAGCGGCAGCGACACGCTCGTGAGCCCGAACACCTGCACCGCGATCGCCAGTGCGGGTAAGCCCGTCGTGCGCGCGCGGTAGGTGCTGCCGAGCCACGCGTTCGCGAGCACCGACAGCTGCACCGCGCCGGCACTGCCCACACAGCCACTTCCCGCGGACACCGAGCTCGCCGGGCAAACCGTGAACAAGCTGGCGATGCCGCCGCTCGGCACCAGTTGCACCCGCCCGAACGAACCCGCGAGCAGCACTTCGCCCTGATCGTCGACCGCCGCACGGGAAACCGACTGGTGCGGCAGGCCGGCGTCGAGTCCGGGGATGGCCTGCCAGGCCACGCCGTTCCAACGCGACGGCGACACGACCGGAGCCCCCTGGTCGTCGAACTGCCAATGCGTGGCGAGCAGGTCGCCGCCGGGCAGCAGGTCGAGGTCGAGGCAGGTGCTCGGCAGGCCAGCCCCCATCGGCTGCCAGCTGGTGCCGTCCCAGCGCGCGACGCTGGTGGTGCTGCCGATCGCGAAACGGCCGCCCGCGACGAGATCGCCGTTCGGCATCACGACCAGCGAGTAGACGACGTCGATTCCACTGCCGGAACCCGGCAGACCGCTGCCGAGCGGCGACCACGCGACGCCATTCCAACGCAGGACCATGAGACTGTTGCCGCCGCCGAAGCCGAGGCCGACGACGACGTCGCCGTTGGGCATCGCGACCAGCGCGTAGGGGGGCGTGAAGGTGAGGGGCAACGTGCCGAGGGTCACCCACGCACTGCCATTCCAGCGCGAGACCTCCGGCGGGTAGTACGAGCCGGCGAACACGTCGCCGTTGGCGCCGACCGCGAGCGACTGCACGGTGCTCGTAAAGCTGCCCATCGCCAGCCACTGCGCGCCGTTCCAGCGGGCGATGTTGTTCGCAGCGACGCTGCCGGCCTGCGAGAACGTGCCGCCGACGAGCAGGTCGCCGCCGGGCAGCTCCGCCAGCGCGTACGCCGACCCGTCGATGCCGCCCCCGAGCGCCGACCAGGTGCCGTTGCTGCGCATGGCGAGGCCGATCGTCGGAGTGGAACCGACCTGGCTGAAGTCCCCACCGATCACGAAGCCGCCGCGATACGCCAGCGCGACCGCGACATCGCCATCGAGGCCGGGGCTGGGCGTCTGCCAGACGGTGCCGTTCCAACGACGGACGATCGCCGCGGCGTTGAACCAGGTGGAAGACGCCATCCACAGGTCGTTCGGCGCGAACTCGAGCAGCACGTTCGCCGGGCCCATGCGGATGCTGTCGGCATACGGAACCCAGCTGATGCCGTTCCACGCCCGCAGGTCGCTGAAGGTGAAGAAGTCGTCCTGCCGCTGCGCCAGCAACGTGCCGTTCGCCAACTGGCCGAAGGCTTGCCAAGGCATCTGAGAATTGACGCCAAGGGTGGTCCAGGTGGCACCGTTCCATTGCCGGACCGCGTGGTTGCCGACGAAGTCGTCGGTGCTGATCACCAGATCGCCATTGGCCAGCACGCGCGATGCGATGACGCGCACCGACGCCGGACCGAAGCCGAGGCTGCTCCAGGCAACACCGTTCCAGCGCGCGACCCCGTTGGCCTGCACGCCGCCAGCGAGTGCGAACTCACCGGTGACGAGCAGATCGCCGTTCGGTCGCACGCCAAGGCCGCGCACGTACGTCGGGATCGGCGACGGAACCGGGAAGGGCGGCACCCCGGTGACGCCGCCGCCGAGCGCTGACCACGTGGCGCCGTCCCAGCGGGCGACGCAGTTGGTCGGGATGCCACTTGCCGAGGTGAACGCGCCGCCGGCGACCAGATCGCCGTTCGGCTGGACGACCAGGGCGAACACCGTCGCGTCGGTACCGGCACCCAGAGGCAACCAGGCGGACCCGTTCCACTGCGCGACGTTGGCGACGCTCGTCGCCCCCGACAGCTGGAAGGCGCCCGCGGCGACCAGCGCGCCGTTCGCCAGCACGGTGAGCGCGTGCACCGGACCATCGAACCCGGCGCCAAGCGTGGACCAGGTGCGGGTCACGGGATCGAACAGAGCGATGTTCGACGTCAGCGCGGCACCGGCCTCGCCGAACTGGCCGCCGCAGACGACGTGCATGCCGAGCGGCCCGGGGCCATCCGGGTCCCACTTCGTCATCGCCATCACGCTGCCGGATGGGCAGGGGCTATTGCCGCCGGGAGCAGAGAGGATGGGGTTCGGGCACTGCGCGAGCAGCGCCGCGTGACCCAGGGTCAGCAGGAACAGGGCGGTCGGCCGCGCGGACACGTTCGTCATGAGGGCACCTCGGAGTCGGAGGCCGTGCAAGGCAACCCGCATGCCCGACCCGGGGCTTCCCAGGATAGCCGCCCCACGCGCGTGCGTTCGTTTCGCGCACGCCACGACAAGGCGCGCGAGCAGCATGCCGCGGCAGCGATCCCTCGCTGCGAACGGGCGGTCTCGGCCCGACGCCCTACCCCATCACCACGCACCGATCGTCAGCAGCACCGCATTCGACGCGCTGACCGTCGCGATCGCGCCGCTGGCGGCGAGTTCGAACGGCACGGTCTGCTGGCGGAACGACTGGCCGAGCAGGCTCGCCGAGTTCGGCAACGCCCACTGTGCGGTCACGGCACCCGCGGTCGGCAGGTCCGCCAGCAGCACGTCCGGACTGACGTGCAGCGTGCAGCCCGGGAACGACGGCAGCACGTTGGCCAGTGGCAGCGACACGCTGGTGAGCCCGAACACCTGCACCGCGATCGCCGGGAACGGCAGGCCGACCGTGCGCGCGCGGTAGGTGCCGCCAAGCCACGCATGCGAAAGCACCGACAACTGCACTGGGCCGGCGCTGCCGACGCAGCCGGCTCCGGTCGGGAACGAGGTGGCTGGACAGCCGGCTGTCAGCAAGGCTACGCCGCCAGCACTCACGCCCTGCACGGTCTGGAACGAGCCGGTCACCACAGCGAAGCCATCACCATGGACAGCGCTGCAGCGCGCCGTGCCGTAGCCGGTTGCTCCGATTCCCACGATCGGTGTCCACGTGGCGCCGTCCCAACGCGACGGCGACAAGACCGGCTGCCCGACGTCGTCGAAGTGACTGTGCGTAGCCAACAGGCCGCCACCGGGCAGCAGATCGAGATCGGTGACCTGGCTCGGCAGGCCAGCGCCCATCGGTTGCCAGGCTTGACCGTCCCAGCGCGCCACGTTCGTCACCGCACCACTCGTGAAACGCCCGCCCGCGACGAGATCGCCGTTCGGTAGCACACACAGTGCGTCGACCGAGTCGTAGAAGCTCCCACTGGCCAGCCCGCTGCCCAGCGCGGCCCAGTTCGAACCGTCCCACCGCAGGACCTTGGTACCCGGGGTGTAGGTGAGACCGAGCACGACATCCCCATTGGGCAGGACGGCCAGCGACGACATGTCTTGGGCGAGGGCGCCCAGGCTCCCGAGCACCGTCCACGTGCTGCCGTTCCAACGCTCCACCCTCGGGGTGTTCGAGATATCGAAACCCGCAGCCACCAGCTCACCGTTTGGCATCGCGGCGAGCGCCTGCACGAACCAGAGAGACGTGCCCACCGCATGCCACAGCGTGCCGTCGAATCGCGCAACGCCGGTGGTCGGCGTGCCGCCGACGGAGTTGAGGATGCCGCCGATCACGAGATCACCGTTGGCGGCGACCGTCATGGCGGCGACGTAGCCGTCGACGACGCCGATGGACATGGCCCCGCTGACGGTCAGCCGCGCCAAGTTCGCCGCGGCGATGGTGCCGACCTGCGTGAAGCGGCCGGCGATCGCGAAGCCGTCTTCGTACGCAACCACGGTCTCGATCCGTTGGTCGAGCCCGGCGGCCGGCGGCGTCCAGGTGATGCCGTTCCAGCGCCACGCATTCGCCAGTGCGCCACGGTCGTCGCGCGTCGCCATCCACAGATCGCCGGGAGTGACTTCGAGCAGGGCCGTACCGGTGCCACACACGAACTCGACGCCGACGCGGAACCAGGCAGCACCACTCCACTGCTCGAGTTGCCCCATCGAGCTGAACAAGTCGTAGCCGGTCGCCAGCAGCGTGCCGTTCGCGAGCTCGCCGAGGGCTGTGTACGGCACCTGCGAGGGGCCGCCGAGCGGCGTCCAGATCGCGCCATTCCAGCGCGACACGAACCAGGTGGAGGCGAGGTCGCCAAAGCTCGCCAGCACGTCGCCGTTGGCGAGCACGCGCATGGCCGCCACGTGCAAGGTCGTCGGACCGGGAAGGGGCGAGCTCCAGCCGATGCCGTTCCAGATCGCGATGCCGTTGGCGGCAGTGCCGCCAGCAGTGCTGAACTCACCGGCGATGACGAGGTCGCCGTTCAGGCGAGCGCCGAGGTGGGTGACCGTCGTGAACAGCGGTGGTGGCGGGATCGGACCCGGAATCGTGCCGGCGACGCCGCCGCCGAGCCCGGCCCAGGCCAGCCCGTTCCAGCGCGCGACGTGGTTGGTGACGAGGCCGCCGGCAGTCGTGAACGCGCCCCCGGCGACGAGGTCGCCGTTCGGCAGGGCGAGGAGCGCGGACACGGTGTCGTCGGTGCCAGCACCGAGCCCGACCCAAGCCGTGCCGTTCCAGCGCGCGACGCGGGCCACTGGGGTGGTGCCGGAGTTCGTGAACTCGCCGCCCGCGACCAGACTGCCATTCGCCAGCACGGCGAGCGCACGCACTGGTGCGTCGAAGCCGACGCCGATCGCAGAGAACGTCCGCGAGACCGGATCGAACAGGGCCACGTGCGCGGTGGCGGCGGCACCGGCGTAGAGGAAGTCACCGCCACAGACGACATGCATGCCGAGCGGACCGGGGCCATCCGGGTCCCACTTCGTCATGGCGCTGACGGTGCCGGCAGGCGAGGCCCAGCTGCCCAGTGGAGCCACGCCCGGCGGGGTCGGGCACTGCGCCAACAATGCGGAGCAGCCCAGCGCCAGGGCGATCGACGTGAGCAGGGAGTGAGTGGGCATCGGGTGCACTTCGAAACGTGGACGCGAGCTGCAAGGCAAGCACCGTGCCCAGCGCGAACGGGGCAGGATAGCGGCTCGCACCCGTGCGTTCGTTCCGCGCGCACCACGACAAGGCGCGCGAGCAGCATGCCGCGGCAGCGATCCCTCGCTGCGAACGGGGCGATCTCAGCCCAGCGTCTTCAGCGCGTCCTGCACCAGCTTCCCATCGGCGAGGCCCTTGTACTTGACCATCCACTCCTTCATGAAGCGGCCCATGTCCTTGCCGCCCTGGTAGCCGATCGCCGCAGCGACCTCCTTCACCTTCGCGGTCACCTCGGCGGCGTCCATCTGCTTCGGCAGGTAGCTCGCGATCAGGTCGATCTCCGACTGCTCCTTCGCGGCGACCTCGGCGCGGCCGGCGGCCTTCGCCTGCGCGACCGTGTCGGAACGCGTCTTGATCGCCTTGCCGAGGATCGCGGCCTCCTCCTCGTCGGGCAGGTTGTCGACCTTGGCGTCGATCGCCTTCTTCTTCAGTTCGCTGATCAGCATGCGGATGACTTCGAGGCGCGGCTTGTCGCCGCCCTTCATCGCTGCCTTCATGTCCGCGGTGAGCTTCTCGAGGTAGTTGGCCATGGTCACTTCTTCTCCGCGGCGGGGGCGACTTCGGTCGACTCGGGTTCTTCGCGCGGAATGCGCGCCACGCTGACCAGCTTGTCGCCTTCGTTGAGGGCGATGCAGCGTACGCCCTGCGTGTTGCGGCCGACGACACTGATCTCGGAGACCTTCGTGCGCACGATCTGGCCGTCCTTGGTGATCATCATCACCTCGTCTTCTTCGCTGACGGCGAGCAGGTTGACGACCTTGCCGTTCCGGTCGCTGGTCTTGATGTCGATGATGCCCTTGCCGCCGCGGCTCTGGTCGCGGTACTCCTCGACCGGCGTGCGCTTGCCATAGCCGTTCTCGCAGACGGTCAGCAGCGTGCCGGTGCCGTCGGTGACGACCATGTCGCAGACCGCGTCGCCATCTTCGAGGCGGATGCCCCAGACGCCGACCGCGCTGCGCCCCATCGCGCGCGCGTCGGACTCCGCGAAGCGGATCGACATGCCGTCGCGGGTGCCGAGCACGATCGACTGGCCCGTGCGGCACAGGTTGACGCCGACCAGGCTGTCACCCTCTTCGAGGCCCACCGCGATGATGCCGCCGGCGCGCGGCCGGCTGTACTGCTCGAGCGCGGTCTTCTTGATCAGGCCCTTCTTCGTCGCGGTGACGAGGAAGCGATCGTCGAACGACTCGACGCGCAGGATCGCGGTGATCTTCTCGCCTTCCTGCGTCTCGACGACGTTGGCGAGCGAGCGCCCCTTCGCGGTGCGGCCGAGGCTCGGCAGCTCGTAGACCTTCTTCCAGTGGCAGCGACCCTTGTCGGTGAAGAACAGCAGGAAGTCGTGCGTGCTGGCGACGAACAGGTTCCACAGGACGTCGCCTTCCTTGGTCTCGGCACCGCTGACGCCCTTGCCGCCGCGGCCCTGCGTCCGGTACTGGTCGAGCGCGGTGCGCTTGATGTAGCCCTCGCGCGTGACCGTCACGACCATCATCTCCTCGGGGATCAGGTCCTCGGCGACGAAGTTGCCGACCTCCTCGTCGCTGATCACGGTGCGGCGGTTGTCGCCGTACTGCTCGACCATCTCCTTCAGGTCCTGCTTCATCAGGCCCGCGAGCACTTCGCGATCGCCGAGGATCGTCTTGTAGTAAGCGATGCGCTCCACCACCTCGCGGTGCTCTTCCTCGAGCTTCTCGATCTCGAGGCCGGTCAGCTGCGACAAGCGCATGCTGAGGATCGCGCGCGCCTGGATGTCGGACAGCGCGAAACGCGCGATCAGCTTGGTGCGGGCGTCGTCGGAGCTCGCCGACTTCTTGATGATCTCGATGACCTCATCGATGTTCTGCACCGCGAGGCGCAAGCCATCGAGGATGTGCAAACGCTCCTCGGCCTTGCGCAGCAGGAAGCGCGTGCGCCGCTTGATCACCTCGATGCGGTGGTCGCGGTAGCACTCGAGCATCTGCTTGAAGCCGAGCGTGCGCGGGCGGCCGTCGAGGATCGCCAGGTTGATGATCGAGAACGTGCTCTGCAGCGGCGACAGCTTGAACAGCTGGTTCACCGTGACGATCTCGTCCTCGACGCCCTTCTTCAGCTCGACGACGAGGCGCAAGCCGACGCGATCGTTGGTCTCGTCGTTGGCGTCCGAGATCGAGTCGATCTGGTCGCTCTTCACCAGGTGGTCGATGCGCTCCAGGATCGTCGTCGTCTTGATCTGGTACGGCACCTCGGTGAACACGAGCAGCTTGCGGCCCTTCTTCTCCTCGACGTGGTACTTCGCGCGCACCACGACGTTGCCGCGGCCGCTGGCATAGGCGTTCCGGATGCCGCTGCGGCCCATGATCATGCCGCCGGTCGGGAAGTCAGGGCCCTGCACGACCTCGAGCAACTCGTCGAGCGTGACGTTCGGGTTGTCGAGCAGCTTCTCGATGGCCTTCGCGACCTCGCGCAGGTTGTGCGGCGGCAGGCTGGCGGCCATGCCGACCGCGATGCCGGTCGAGCCGTTGCAGACCAGGTTGGGGAACCGCGCCGGCAACACGACGGGCTGCATGCGCTGGCCGTCGTAGTTCGGCACCATGTCGACGGTCTCCTTGTCGAGATCCTCGAGCAGGTGCATGGCCGGGTAGCCCATGCGCGCTTCCGTGTAGCGCATCGCCGCGGGCGGGCTGCCGTCGATGGCGCCGAAGTTGCCCTGGCTGTCGACCAGCGGGTAGCGCGTCGAGAACGGCTGCGCCATGCCGACCAGCGTCGGATAGACGACCGACTCACCGTGCGGGTGGTAGTTGCCCGACGTGTCGCCGCAGATCTTCGCGCACTTGCGGTGCTTGCTGCGCGGCCCCAGGTTGAGGTCGTTCATCGCCACCAGCACGCGGCGCTGGCTCGGCTTCAGGCCGTCGCGCGCGTCGGGCAGAGCGCGACTCAGGATCACGCTCATCGAGTAGTTCAGGTAGCTCTGGCGCATCTCCTGTTCGAGCAGGAGATCGGCGATGCGGCCGCCGGTCGGCGGGGTCGGTTCGGTCATGAGCGCACGCGGTACGGGCGGAGGTCGGAGTCGGCGAAAGGAGCATTCTTCACGGCTGCCGGGAACGCTTCAACAACGCTGCTGCGCCTGTAGCATCGCGCCCCGCTCGTCCCGCCGCCGGACGGTGCCCCCGCCACCCCTGCCCCTCATCCGGAGTCCGTCTTGTTCGACAAGAGCGTCATCGTCCTGGTCGTGTCCCGCGAGATCCTCGAAGGCTCGGTCGTCGACCGCAACGCCGCGTTCATCGCCAACCGGATCGACGACATCGGCTATCGCGTCCGCACCATCCAGGTGGTCGACCGGGTCGAAGGCGAAGTGACGGCAGCCATCAAGTGGGCGCTCGAGCAGAAGCCGACGTTCGTGCTGCTGACGGGCGGCATGGGGCCCAACTGGGACGACAGCTCGCGCAGCTGCCTGGCGAAGGCGGCCGGCCTGCCGCTGGTCGAGGACAAGCACGCGGTGGAGTTCATCCGCAACGCCTACCGCCGGCTGCACGCGAAGGAAGTCATCGCCGACCCCGAACTGAACGAGGCCCGGCGCGGCATGGCGGCGGTGCCGAGCGGTGCCGTCTGCTACGAGAACACGGTCGGCACGGCCCCGGCCGTGCAGCTGCGCCTCGGCTCGACGGTCGTGTTCCTGCTGCCGGGCGTGCCGGCCGAGATGCAGCGCTTCTTCAGCATGCACGTGATGCCGGTGATGAGCGCGGAAGGGCCGGACACGGTGCGCGGCGAGCGGCAGGTCGACTACCACGGCCACGATGAGTCGGCGATCAGCAACGCGCTGATGGACCTGGCCAAGAAGCACCCGCTGGTCAGCATCCGCACGCGCGTGCAGGGCGTCGAAGGCGCGCGCACGATCCGCCTGCGGCTGGTGACGGAGCACGAGGACCCGGTCGCCCTCAACGATCTGCTGGATCGCGCCGAACAGGACCTGCGCGACCGCCTCGGCATCGAGCTGCGCACCCGGCCGACCGATGCCAGCGTCGTCGGCGACTGAACACGGGGCAAAGGGACTCGCCGCGGCCCTTCTCGAGCGCTGAACGATGCAGCCGTTCCCGACCCGCCTGCTGCGCTGGTACGACGGCTGCCGTCGCGACCTGCCGTGGCGAAGAACCCGCGACCCGTGGGCGATCTGGGTCAGCGAAGTGATGCTGCAGCAGACGCGCGTCGAAGCGGTGCGCGCCCCCTACGAACGGTTTCTCGCGCGCTTCCCGACGCCGGCGGCCTTCGCCGCCGCGAGCGATGACGAGCTGCTCGCCGCCTGGCGAGGCCTCGGCTACTACCGGCGCGCGCGCCTGCTGCGCGACGGGGCGCGGCAGGTGGTGACGGCGCACGGCGGCGCCGTGCCCGGGCAACGCGACGAACTGGCCGAGCTGCCCGGCATCGGCGCCTACACGCTGGGTGCCGTCGCCTCGATCGCGTTCGGCCTGCCGGAGGTCGCCATCGACGGCAATGTCGAGCGCGTCGTCGCCCGCCACCGCGGGCTCCGCGAATCGGTCGAGACCGCGGCTGCGCGCCGGCTGCTGCGCACGATCCTCGAACAGTGGCTGCCGAAAAAGCGCCCTGGCGACTTCAACCAGGCCCTGATGGAACTGGGGGCGACCGTGTGCAAGCCGGGCACGCCGGACTGCGCCAATTGCCCGGTGGCGAGCGATTGCGTGGCCAGGGCCGAAGGACTGACCACGACCCTGCCGGTGCGCAAACCGCCGCGCGCCGCGGTCGATGTGCAAGCGCGGGTCGTGCTGGTGGTCGACCGTGGCCGCGCACTAGGTCATCGCCTCGCCGCCGGCGAGGCGAACGCTGGCCAGGTCGAGCTGCCGGGCGCCGGCATGTTGACGAGCTGTGAAGCCGCGGATCTCGCGAACGTGCTCCGCGAGCGCTTCGGCGCCAGCGCGGCCGTCGGGCCGGTGCTGGCCACCGTTCGCCACGCGATCACGCACCATCGCATCACGCTGCAGGCGCATGCGGCGACGTTGCGTCGCCCGGGCAGCTTGCAGTGGTTCGCGCTCGACGCCGCGACGCCGTGGACGACGCCGTCGCGCAAGGTGTTCCAGGGCGCACTCGACACCGACGCGCCGCGGCAAGCGTGAACGGCAGCCAGCAATCGCTATCCTGCCCCGCTTTCCCAGCACGAGCAGAAGCACGAGGAACACCATGGGTCTGATGTCCGGCAAGAACGTCGTCATCTTCGGCGTCGCCAACAAGCGATCGATCGCTTGGGGCATTGCGCAGGCGCTGCACCGCGAAGGCGCGCGCCTGGCGTTGAACTACCAGAACGACCGCATGGAGGAGCCGGTGCGCAAGCTGGCAGCCGAGCTGCCCGGCGACACGTTCATCGCCCCATGTGACGTGACGGTGCCCGGCGACATCGATCGCTTCTTCGCCGGACTCGGCAAGGCGATGGGTCACCTGGATGGACTCGTGCACTCGATCGCGTTCGCCAAGCGCGAGGAGCTCGGCGGCAACTTCGTCGACACCTCGTGGGAGGGCTACCAGCTGGCCCAGCAGGTCAGCGCCTGGTCGCTGATCGGCCTGACCAAGGGCGCCCTGCCGCTGATGGAAGGCCGCGACGCCGGCGTCGTCTGTCTCAGCTACTACGGCGCCGAGAAGGTCGTGCAGAACTACAACGTGATGGGCGTCGCCAAGGCCGCGCTCGAATCGAGCACGCGCTATCTCGCCAACGACGTCGGGCCGAAGGGCGTGCGCGTGAACGCGATCTCGGCTGGACCGATCAAGACGGTGTCCGCGATGGGCGTGTCGGACTTCGGCTCGCTGCTCGACAACATGGCGCAGAAGGCGCCGCTGCGGCGCAACGTCGACCAGGGCGACGTCGGCAACACGGCGGTGTTCCTGCTGTCGGGCCTGGCGCGCGGCATCACCGGCCAGACGATCTACGTCGACGCCGGCTACAGCATCCTCGGCGCCTGAGAGCGGCTCAGCTGCTGCGCAACCAGTCCTCGATGCGCTTGCGCTCGGTGCTGGTCAGTTCGCGGCGCGAAGCGGGCGCATCGAGTGCCTGACGCAGCAGCCCGGCGGCGGCAGACCGTTCGCCGCTGCGGACCAGCAGGTCCGCGAGGTTCAGCAGGCTCGGCACGTGCCCCGGATCCATGGTGATGGCGCGCTCGTAGCACGACCGCGCCAGTGCTCCATCCGCCGCAGCCTCGGCGACGACGCCGGCCTGGAACTGCACGGAGGCGGCTTCGGGGAACCGCTCGAGAGCCTGCCGCAGCGCCGCGTCGGCCGCCTGCCGATTGCCGTCGCGTTCGGCAACCAGCCGATTCTGTTCCTCGATCCGATCGGGGCTGTCGGGGATCTGCCCCAGGCGCTCGCTCGCCAGATCGGCGGCGCGAAGGTGGGCCGTGACCACCGCGGCAGCCACCTCGGCATCCGCTGGCATCAACTCGAGGCAACGGGTGAACGCCCGCGCGGCTTCCTCTGCCTGTCGCTGCGCCACCAGCACCGAAGCCCGCGTGCCACCCTGCGGTGCAACCGCCAAGCGCAGCAGCGCACCACCGAGGTGGTACCGCGCAACCGGGTCATCGGGCCGCAGACGCACGTACTCCTGCAGATGGGGCACCGCCGCACGTTCCTCGCCGAGTTCGTAGCGGTAGGAACCGGCGATGCGAAGCAGGGCCAGCCGAGCGGCAGCCGGCGCGTCGACGGACCGCGGCAGAGCCTCCTCCGCGGCGGCGGCGGCGGCCGACAGGTGCCCTGACTCGGCCAGGAAGACGGCGTGCATCCAGCCGACGAACGGGTCGTCGGGCGACAGCAGTTTCGCCAACCGCATCTGCAGTTCGCCACCCAACATGGCCTGCGCATCCGACGGCTCCGTCGCCGTCGCCGCCTTCAGCGTCACGATCGCCAGGACGGCGCGCGCTCTGGCCGAACGCGGATCGATGGCGAGCGCTTCTTCTGCTGCCGCCTCGGCAACCTCGTAGTCGAGCACCGAAACCGCGGCGATGGCCCGCTCGACGAGAACGGCGAGCTCCTTGGTCTCTTCGGCATCGAGTTGGCGCTGCGGCAGCGTCGAGACGTCCGCACGTTCTGGCCGCGGCGACACCCCGCAACCGACCAGCGCGATCAGCAGCAGCGACCGCTGTGTGAGGCGAGCGAGCATCGCCGCATCATCGTCTGGCCTGCCCCTGGCACCAAGTTACGCTCTCGACATGCCTCGCATCGCTGCCGACATCACCTGGTTGGTCGGGCGCACCCCACTCGTCGAACTGGCGCGCCTGTCACCTCCGGGGAGCCGCATCGTCGGCAAGCTCGAGTCGTGGAACCCGTCGGGCAGCAACAAGGACCGGGCGGCCCTGGGCATGATCCGGCACGCGGAGCGCTGTGGCTTCCTGCGGCCAGGCGGCACGATCGCCGAGTGCACCAGCGGCGATCTCGGCCTCGCCATCGCGATGGTCGGATGTCGGCTGGGTTACCGCGTGGTGTTGACGATGCCCGCTGGCACGCACACCAGCCGCGAGCGACTTCTCCGCTCTCTCGGCGCAGAGATCGTGCTGACCCCTGCCCAGGAAGGCATGCGTGGCGCCATGGCTGTTGCCGAACGCATCGCCAAGGAAACGCCCGGCGGACTCTGCCTGCAGGCATTCACGAACCGGGCCAACTCCCGCGCCCATGCGGAGACGACGGCGCGCGAGATCTGGGAAGACACCGACGGCAAGGTGGGCCTGGTCGTGGTGCCCGTCGGCACCGGTGGCACGGCCGCGGGTTGCATCGCGTTCTTTCGCGACCTCGGGGTGGCCGTCGCCGGAGTCCAGCCATCGGCAAGTCCAGTCCTGACAGGCGGCAAGGGTGGCCCACACGCCATTCCTGGCCTTGGAGCCGGGTTCGTTCCAGAGATCCTGGTGCCTGGGGATCTGGCAGCGATCGTCGACGTCGATGACCACGACGCCATCGAAGGCACACGAAGCCTGGCCCGGCTGGAATCGCTGCTGCTGGGACCAGCGAGCGGCGCAGTCCTGCACGCAGCCCAACTGCTCGCCGGGCGCCCGGAATGGGCCGACAAGCTGATCGTCGCCGTGCTACCCGATGCCGCCGAGCGCTACCTCGACCACCCATGCATGCTCGAGGGAACCGCATGAGCGCCTCGCCCCAACACGATGTGTCGAAACTCCTGGAGCGTGTAGCGATCCTGCGGAACCACCTTCGCAGCCAGGTGTTCGGCCAGGACGCGCTCATCGAAGACCTGCTCGTCGCGATCCTCGCGGGTGGCCACGTTCTGCTCGAAGGCCTGCCCGGCCTCGGCAAGACCCTGCTGGTGAGGTCCTTGGCGCAGGGCCTCGGGCTCGCCTTCGCTCGCATCCAGTTCACGCCCGACTTGATGCCCAGTGACGTCACGGGCACCCAGGTGCTGGACGAGCAGGACGGCCGTCGCACCTTCCGGTTTCAGCCAGGACCGCTGTTCGCCGGGCTGGTGCTCGCGGACGAGATCAACCGAGCGACGCCGAAGACCCAGTCTGCGATGCTCGAAGCAATGCAGGAGCGGTCGGTTACGGTCGCTGGCGTTTCTCACTCGCTGCCGAACCCGTTCCACGTCATCGCGACCCAGAACCCGATCGAGTTGCAGGGGACGTTCCCCCTGCCCGAGGCGCAACTGGACCGGTTTCTCTTTCGCCTGGAAGTACAGACGCCGGCAACCGAGGCCATGGTCCAGATCCTCGGCGCCACCACCACGGCGCAAACCAGCAGCCCGGTAACGGCTTTGGCTAGCCATGAGCTGTTCGCGCTGCAGGGCTTGGTTCGCGAAGTGCTGTGCGGAAGCCACTTGCTGCGGTTCGTTGCCGAAGTGGTGATGGCCTCTCACCCGGAACGTGAAGGAACCGACGAATCGACCCGCCGCTTCGTACGCTACGGCGCCAGTGCCCGTGCTGGACAAGCGATCGTCCTCGGCGCAAAGGCTCGGGCCCTTCTGGCTGGCCGGCCGGCGGTCGTCCGAGCGGATGTCGAGAGCTGCCTGCTGCCAGCCCTCAACCATCGTGTCGTACTCGGCTTCGAAGCTGAAGCGGAGCGGCTGACCGTTCGTGACTTGCTGCCCAAGTGGCGCGTTGAAGGCGAACGGCGAACTAGCTGAGTTTTTTCACCGCAAGTGATTTCTTCACGAAGCGGGCCAGGACGAGCCTGTTACCCGAAAAAAGTGGTCGCTGCGGGAAAGTTCAGCGCCCTGCTTCGTCTACTACGGGTGCATGGGACGAGTGGTCCCGGCCGCGCGGCACCGGCTTCCGCAACGAAGACGGTGCTGATTCGAGAGGGCAAACTTGCGCGACCGGGACCCACCGTGGCCGGCGATTCTGGG
>CAMAUH010000035.1 GCA_945861365.1 Candidatus Kuenenia stuttgartensis | reverse complement strand
AGGGCCCCGCCGTAGTAGGTGCGGCCCCAGCTCGCGTCGTCGTCGAGGCCGCCGCTGCCCGGCGATGGCAGGCCTTGCGCGTACTCGGCCAGCATCGCCGCCCACACCGCGTCGGCGTCCACGCGCCCGGCCTGCGCCTGGATCAGCGGCTCGAGGTAGGTGGCGCTGCCTTCTTCGAGCCAGTGCTGCGCGCGCGGCAGCGACGGCAGTGCCAGGTGCACCATCTCGTGGATCAGCACCCAGTCGCGGGCGAACTGCTCGCGGCGGAATCGTGGCGGCACGTCGAGCAGGATGCGGGCGCCGCCATCGCCGCGCGCGTTGCCGCCTTGGATCGACGGTGCTCGGCTCGCTAGCACGACCAGCAGCAGGCGATCGACCGGGAATGCGCCGAACCACGCCACAGTCGCGCGCGTGCACTCCGCGACGAACGCGTCGAGCTCGTCGGCATACGCGGCTGGCCGCGGCGCCAGTTCGACCAACGTGATGCGCGGCCCAGCCGGGCCAGTGGGCGGCAGCGTGCGCAACGCGATCGCGCCGAAGGCACACGCGGGCAGCTGCTGCAGCTCGCGCAGCTCGCCGCGCCAGGTCGCGGGCAGGGCATCGGGCGGCGCGACGCAGGCGAAGGACTCACCTGCGGGTGGCTGCACGCGCAACGTGAACGTCGCTTCGGCATCGTCCGGCAGCAGCAGCACGGCCGACAGCGCGCCGACGAAGCCGTTGCCGCGCTGCGCCAGCACATCGGTGTTGTCGATCGCGCGCGCCGCGTCGGCGAGGCGCAGTTGCCAGCGCACCGTGCGTTCGCCGCTGGCCGCCGGCACGACGAAGTCCGCGGTGACGAACGGTCGCGCCGCGGGCAGCGTGGTGAGCGTCAGCTCCTCGCCGGCGGGCAGCGTCAGTTCGCCGTGCAGCACGTCGTGCTGCGGCGACCACGCCAGCGTGTAGCGCCAGGTCGAGGTCGCGGAATCCGGGGCCGGTACGGCACAGGCGACACCCAGGAACAGCAGTCCCAGGTGTCGCCATGAGGTGTGCATCGAGGCGGTCAGCGATCAGTGCTTGATCGGGACGCCGCAGCCGCCCTTGCCCTTGCAGCTGTTCTTCGTCTTGCAGCCGTTGTCGCTGCTGCCGCAGCCGCCGAGGCCCTTGCAGGTGTTCTTGCCGGCGCAGCCGTGTGCCGCGACCGTCGCGCAGCCACCCTTGCCCTTGCAGCTGTTCTTGCCCTTGCAGCCATTGTCGCCGGTCTTGCAGCCGCCCTTCTCCTTGCAGGCGTTGTGGCCCTTGCAGGCGTTCTTGTCCTGGTCGACGAGTTGCGCGGCGGCGGCGTTGGCGGGCGTGTTGCCGCCGGCTTCCGGGGCCTTGGAGCAGGAGGCGCCGAGCAGCAGGCCCGACACGGCGGCGGAGAGCAGGAGCGATTGCGACTTCTTCATGGGTGGCTTTGGAGACTGCGAGTTGGCGGGCCGGACGGGATGTCGAGCCGACGAGGGGCGCAGTCTACGAGCGCCAGCGCAGATCGGTCCGGCGCCCAGGACCATTTTTCCTCGCGGCAACCGAACGCGGTCGGGCTCGTAGCACGCGCCCCTTCGCGAACGCCCTCGCGTCGCTGCTTGCCGCCACGCATGAACCCACGCTCGCGTCGTCTGTGCCTCGGTGCCGCTGCCGGCCTGCTGTCGAGTCCACTGCTCGCGCTGTCGAGCCGCGCCGACTTGCCCGCACCGGTGGCCGTGCTGCTCGCCGTGGCGCTCGGCGCGCTGCTCGCCCTGCTGGCGCCGACGCGGCGCGCGATCGTCGAGTCGCTGCTCGCCGCCGCCGCGCTCGGGCTGCCGCTGTGGGCGCTGCTGCACGTGATCGCGCTGCCGCTGCTGGCCGGCATGGAGCCCCGTTGGACCGCGGCGGCGATGCGCGAGGTGTTCCCGCAGCTGGCGGGTTGGATCCTGTTCCAGGCGCTGCTCGGCTGGTCGTTCGCGGTGCTCGAGGCGTTGGTCGAACGCTGGCTCGGACCGGCCCCCGTGCCCGAAGCGCCGCCGGTGCCGCCACCGACGCGCATCCTGATCCTCGGCGGCGGCTTCGCCGGCGTGGCGACGGCCGAACAGCTCGAACGCGCGTTCGGCGGCAGTGCCGAGGTCGAGCTGACGCTGGTCAGCGAGACCAACGCGATGCTGTTCACGCCGATGCTCGCCGAGGTCGCCGCCAGCAGCCTGGAGGCGAGCCACATCACGAGTCCGCTGCGCACCAACCTGCGCCGCACGACGGTGGTGCGCGGGCGCGCCAGCCGCGTCGACCTCGCGCTGCAGCGCGTGCAGGTCGAAGCCGAGCACGGCCCGTCCTGGCAGCTCGGCTACGACCACGTCGTGCTCGCGTTGGGTTCGGTGTCGAACTACCTCGGCATGACGGGCGTCGCCGAGCACGCGTTCGACTTCAAGTCGATCGCCGACGCCGTCGCGATCCGCAACCACGTCATCGACTGCTTCGAGCGCGCCGACTGCGAGGTCGATGCCGAGGAACGCCGCCGGCTGCTGACGTTCGTCGTCGCCGGCGGCGGCTTCGCCGGCGCCGAGCTGGCCGGTGGCCTCAACGACTTCGTGCGCGGCATGCTGCCGTACTACCCGCGCGTGCCGCGCGACGAGGTGCAGGTGGTGCTCGTGCACGGCGGCGAACGCATCCTGATGGAGCTCAGCGAACCGCTGGCGGCGTACGCGCAGCGCACGATGGCGGCGCGCGGCGTGACGTTCCGGCTGAAGACGCGGTTGAAGGACGCGACCGCCGACCGCGTCGTGCTCAGCGATGGCGAGATCCCGTCGCGCACGCTGGTGTGGACCGCGGGCACCGCGCCGAACCCGCTGCTGAAGACGCTCGGCGTCGAGGTCGACAAGCGCGGTGCGGTCGTCACCGAGCCGACGATGCAGGTGGGCAAGCACACCAACGTGTGGGTGCTCGGCGATGCGGCTTCGCTGCCCAACGCGGCGACCGGCAAGGCCTGCCCGCCGACCGCGCAGTTCGCGATCCGGCAGTCGAAGCAGCTGGCGCGCAACCTGCTCGCCGTGCTGCACGGCGAGCCGCTGCGGCCGTTCCGCTTCAAGCCGCTCGGTGCCTTGTGCGTCGTCGGCCACCACACCGCGTGCGCGGAGATCCAGGGCCTGCGCTTCAGCGGCCTGTTCGCGTGGCTGCTGTGGCGCGGCATCTACCTGAGCAAACTGCCGAGCCTCGAGCGCAAGGTGCGCGTCGTGTTCGATTGGGTCGTCGAGTTGTTCTTCCCGCGCGACATCGTGCAGACCTTCGAACTCGGCAGCCGCCGCGGCGGTGGCAAGTGAACGCGCTGCGCTCCTGGTGGCTCGCGCCGGCGGTGGTCGGCGGTCTTGGTGGTGCACTGGCGCAGGCCAGCACGAACGACAACGTCGCGGCCGGTGCCGCCGGTGGCGGCGGGCTCGCGCTGCTGTGGGCGTGGTCGCTGCGCGGCCGCGTTCGCGATCTCGGCGACGGCCTGTTGCACGGCCTCGCGCTGGCGCTGCTGTTGTGGCTGTCGACCCCGCTGTTCGCGGCGTGGCAGGAACTCGCCGTGGCGTGCAGCTGCGATGCGGCGCGCGAACGGTTCCCCGAGCTGGTCGCGGCGATCGTCTGCTATGGCGCGCCGCTCGGGTTGGCACTCGGTGCCGTGGCGGCGCCGCCGCGCGTGGCTGCTGGTGCGCATGGCACCAGCCGCGCGCTGGTGGTCGGCGGCATCGCCGGCTTCGCCGCCTGCCTGCTGTTCGAACGCGTCGCGGCCACCGCGGCACCGTTCGGGCCCGTCGGCGCCGGCGCCACGCTGCGCTTGTTCGGCGCGATGGCGATCGGGGCGGGCTACGGACTGCTGTTCCAGCGCGCGGTGCGCGGCCTCGGCCAGAGCCTCGGCTTCGGTATCGCGTGGGGCATGTTGTGGTGGTGCCTCGGGCCGTTGACGGCGCTGCCGTGGTGGCGCGGCGACGGCGTCGACTGGAGTGCCGCCGCGGTCGGCGCGCAGTACGGCGCGTTCGTCGCGCACGTCGTGTTCGGGCTGGTGCTCGGCCTCGCGCATGCGTGCGTCGACAAGCTGTGGTTCGGCTTCTTCGTCGCGTCGGACCCGTTGCAGCGCGATCGCGAAGGCCTCGGCGGCCGCGCGGTGCTGGCGCTCGCGTGGGGAGCCCTGGCCGGCCTCGTCGGCGGCGTGGTGTTCGCACCGGCGATGTGGGATCGCGGCATGCTGCCGTACGTCGCGCAGGCGCTCGGCGGCAGTTCGCCGTGGTTCGGGCTCGCCGTGCATCTCGGCGCCAGCGTGCTGTTCGGCATGGTCTACGGCCTGCTGTTCCGCGCGCAGGTGCTCGACCTCGCGACCGCGCTCGGCTCGGGGCTGCTGTTCGGCTTCGTGCTGTGGCTGCTCGGCCAGCTGACGCTGTTCCCGCACCTGCTCGGCGAACCGTTCGACTGGTCGCTGCCGAACGCGGCGGCAGCGCTGCCGTCGCTGGTCGGCCACCTCGTCTACGGGGCGGCGATGGCGTTCGTGTTCGTGGCCTGCGAACTGCGCCACGCGCGCGTGCAGGCCGTCGATCCGCGCTGGCGCGGCGCCTCGCGCGCGCTCGTCGTCGGCAGTGCAGCGCCGCTGTGGCTGTTCGTGCTCGGTTTCGGCGTCACGTTGCCGGTCGTGCTCGGCTGATCGCCGGCGCTGCGGAACGCTGGGCGGGTGGCGACGTATCAGCGCGCCCGCTCGACGCCCTCGCTCATGAACACGACCACGCACCGCCTCGCTCCGCTGTTCCACTTCTTCGATGCCGCGGCGACGCCGGTCGCGCAGGTCGTCACGCGCATCGCCTTCGGCCAGGCGTTCGCGCTGACCGGTTGGGGCAAGCTGAACAACCTCGACAAGATCACCAGCTACTTCGAGTCGCTGGGCATCCCGTTCGCGAGCCTGCAGGCGCCGATGATCGGGGCGTTCGAGCTGGTGGGCGGCATCCTGTTGATCCTGGGCCTCGGCACCCGCTTCGCCGCCATGGTGCTGCTGTCGACGATGGTCGTGGCCCTGCTGACCGCGCACGGCAGCGACATCGCCGCCGCCTTCCGGCTGGACAAGGGCTTCGACGAGGTAGCACCGGTGCCCTACCTGGTCGCGATGTTGTGGCTGCTGGCGAAGGGGCCGGGCCGCATCAGCGGTGATGCACTGTTGGCGAAGCAGCAGGCGCGCTGATGCGCATCACGGCTGCACGACGAGGTTGCCCTGCAGCGCCGCCATGGCGCCGTCGAAGGCTTCCATGACGACGGCGCTCGGCGCCTTGCGGAAGTCGGCGCGGCCGGTCGTACGGCCCTCGAACACCTCGGTGCCGCTCTTGTCGAGAACCTGCAGCCATATGGAGCACGTGACGCCGTTCTCGAGCGAGCCACCGGGCGACTGGAAGCCGACGAACACACTGGCGTAGGCCTCACGCGGGCGCTGCGTCTGCAGGCGCTCGGCGATCGACGACTTGCTGCCCGGGCCGAACAGCATGAAGTCCCCGAACGGCCGCGGCACGGTGGCCTCGGCGACCTTCGTGTAGCTGCCGCCGACCATGCCGGCTTCGGTGATCTTCTGGCTGCGCGCCGGGTCGGTCTCCAGCTGGAAGCCCTGCCCTTGCAGGAACGCGGTGATCTTGGCGTGCATGCCGTCGGCGGTGGCCTCGACGGCCTTGATGCCGGTGATCGCGGTCGCGACCTGCCGGGCGGTGCTGCCCAGGTTCATCAGGTTGACGGAGCTCTCCGGCGTCGTGAAGTCGTAGACGGCGGCGGCGAGCAGCGTCGGTGCGGGCTTGTCGGGGCCATAGGCCGCCGAGCGCCACACGGGTGTGGACGCGCAGCTCGTCAGCAGGGACAGCAGGGCGAGGAGGACGAACGACAGGGAGCGGTGCATGGCAGCGGATGCGCCAGCGCGCGCTGCCGAGGCCGGCGATTTCTCAGCAGTTCTCGTTCGCCGCCATGTTCGGCTCGAACAGTGCGAACACCGCGCCGGTCGGATCCTTCAGCATCGAGAAGGCGCCGAGGCCAGGGATCGGCGCGTTCTCCATCAGCGGCGTGCCGCCGAGCGACTTCGCCAGCTCGGTGTCACCCTGCAGGTGCATCGTCAGGAAGTACGACAGCCACGCGCTCGGCGCGCCGTTCTGCGGGTTCTGCATGAGGCCGGCCGCCTGCTTGTCGCCGAGCATCTGTATGCGGTAGAGGCCGTACGGGCCCATGTCCTTCGGTTGGGGCTGCCAGCCGAACACCGCGCTGTAGAAGCGCTGGGCGGCTTCCGCGTCGGTGGACAGCAGCTCGTTCCAGCAGATGCGGCCGGGCACCGGTTGGTCGGGATCGGCGCCGGTCGATTCGGCGTTGCCCTTGTAGATCGCGAACCATGCGCCCAGCGGATCGTTGACGATCGCCAAGCGGCCGGTGTTGGGGATCTCCATCGGGCCGACGCACACCTTGCCGCCGTGCCCCGTGATCTTCTTCGCGGTGGTGTCGACGTCGTCGACCGCGATGTACGGCAGCCAGTTGGGGAACGGGATGCCCTTCTCTTCGATGATGCCGCCGATCGGGCCGGGGCCGGCGAGGATCATGCGGTAGACGCTGCCCTGCATGACCTTCTCGTCGAACTGCCAGCCGAACAGCGAGCAGTAGAAGCGCGCGCTGCGTTCGGCATCGGTCGTCATCATGTCGTGCCAGACGAAGCGGGACGGCCACGGACCTTGCGAGGTGGTGTTCATGCGGGCTTTGGCGAGTGCGAGGCGCAGCAGATTGCCGCGCGCGGCGCGGCGAAGCGATGGCGATTCAGCGCGGCGGCTGCGGCAGCTCGGCGTCGCTCGGCGGCTGGCCGGCGCTGCGTGGCACGTCGATCGCATCGCCGCCGCGCCGGGCCGCGTCCTTCGGCGCTTCGGTGAAGCCACCGTGGCGCAGGAAGAAACGGTCGCCGTGCACGCCAGCCCAGCGGTCCGGCCGCGCGCGTTCGCCGGTCTCGTCGTGCGTGAAGCGCGCGCGCAGCACCGGCAGCCACTGGCCGCCCGCCGTGCGCGCGTGCACGTTGCCGAACTCGCATTCGCGCACCGCGTCGCCGTTGGCGCCGTGGAAGTTCTCGCTGAACGAGTAGAGGCCGTGCAGCAGCTTGCCGTCCTTCGGCGCGCGGAAGCTGGCGATCAGGCCCCATTGCTTGCGCTCCGCGAACCAGAACCAGCCGCTGTAGACGGTGCCGTCGCCGTCCTTCCGCGCGTGCAGCAGGAAGCGGAACGTGTCGCCGAGCCGCCAGTCGTGCACGAGGTGGCTGTGGCCGCCGGTGCCTTCGTTGCCGAAGCTGTCGGCGACGACGCCCTCGCCCTTCTGGATCAGCGTGACGCGGTTGGTGTCCGCGACCTTGTTGCGATCGACGGCCTCGTTGCCGGCATCCCACACGCTGAAGATGAGGCGCCGTTCGGTCGGCGAGTTGACCTGCATGCCGAAGTAGCCGCGGTGCCAACCGGTGGCCATGTAGTAGGTCCACAGCGGATCGGTCTTCGGGGTCAGTTCGACGTAGAGCCACTCGATGTCGTCGCGGTGTTCCTTCGGCACGGGATAGCCGAGGTGCACGGACGCGGCGTTGCGGCGCTCGATGGTGTTGGTGTGCAGGCCCGCGGTCGCGGCGCCGGTCAGGGTCAGGTGGTGCAGCGCGCGCAGCGGGGTGCCGTCGGCATTGCGCAGGGTCAGCGTGTGCCAGCCGGTGGTGGGGATCGTGAACGCGGGGAAGGGGATCGCGGTCTGCTCCGCTGCGGCGGTGGCGTTCGCGGTGGAGGTGTTGGTGGTCGTCGGCTTGCCGGTCGGGGTCGCCGGGTGCGGCGCGACGGTGGCGAGCAGTGCTGCGGCCGGCGCGTTCGCAGTGCGGGTCAGCTGCAGCTCGAGTGCGCCCGGCGTGGCGAGATGCAGGTAGAAGACGAGTTCGCCTTCGCAGCGGGTCACCGAACCGTCGTCCTGGCGTCGATCGCGTTCGGGATCGGGGTGCGCGTAGCCGCTGTGGGCAGGAATCGTGACCGGCGCGGGGGCTAGTGTCGGCGCGGGTTGCGGGGCGGTCTGTGCCGAGGCCGTGACGGCGGTGAGAACGGCGGCGAGGGTCGTGCGGTGCAACGCGGAGGGCGCGGTCATGCGGCGACTCTACGCGGGCGGGTTGCGGTCCGGTCGTTCTGCACCCTTGCCGAGTGGGGAGTGGTCGCTACAGTCCGCGCTCCCCTGAGGCTGCCCGCGCGGCCTCGAATGTCCGTCAAGGTCGGAGCGTAGCGCAGCCTGGTAGCGCACCTGCATGGGGTGCAGGGGGTCGGAAGTTCAAATCTTCTCGCTCCGACCAATCCTTCGCGGTGCTTCCGAGCACCTGCGCGCAATGAACCTGAAGGGAAGGTTCCGCGGGAAACCTGATCCTCGGTCGCTCAGCCCCACGCTTGTCGGCGCGGAGCCCACCGATGAACCGCCCTGAAACCGCCGCGTCCGCAGCCCTTCGAGTCCTTGTCTGCGGCGGCCTGCTCGCCGTCGTGCTGGCATGCGGCACTGGCGTCACCCTTCTCTGTGCCGACCTGCTGCGGCAGGTAGGGGCCCCTGTCTTGCAGCCGATCCTGAGTGCGTTCGGCGAATAGGCGAGCAGCACGCCCCAGCACCCAACGGGATCCCTGCGCGTGCATCGAGTAGCCGACCAACGTCGGCGTCACCGGGATCGGCGGCACCCACGGCTTGCTCTGCCCGAAGCCGAGCGACAGCAGCACATCGGGCCTGACCCGCATCAGCCCATTCAGGTTGGTGCCCACCATGTCCGCAGCCCGGCGCGCCACCCCACACCAGTGGACGCGCCGCCGCCGCCGCGACACCATGCTCGCCCGAACCTGGAGGAGTCATGACGCGTCTTGTGCTCGTCGTCTGCGTCGTCGTTCTGCTGGCATTGGTCGGCTGGCTTTCATTCCGCGCAGACGACAGCGTGTCGTTGGCGCCCAATCCCGCACAGGCTGCCGCGACCGCGCCGACTGCCGCGCCCACTTCGGATGCGCCCGTGGCCGCGACTCCGCCGCCGGTCGCCGCAGAACCCGAACGCAGCAGTGCGCCCGAGGTCGCCGCTGCCGACCAGCCGCCGATCCCGGCGGACGCGACCTGGGTCGACGTGCTGGTGCTCGACAAGCAGACCAACCAACCCGTGGCCGGGGCCGAGGCCGTGTGGTGCGACGAGACCGGCTACGCGCCGGTGCTGAAACTGCCCGAACGCGAGCGCGACGCCTTCTATCGCGACGCGGAACGCATCGCCCAGCGGTGGGGCTGGCGCGGGCGCAGCGCGCGCGACGGCGTGCTGCGCGTGCATCTCGGCAAGTCGTGGACCATGGTGCACGTGCGCCATGCCGGCAGCTACGGCGCCACCCATCTGCAGGTCGGCCAGGCGCCGCCGAAGGATGGCCATCGCGTGCTGCTCGAACGGGACGAATCCGTGCGCGTGCGCGTGCTCGATGCCGCCGGTGCGCCGGCGCCGGGCGTGAGCCTGTCGCTCGAGCAACACGACCCCGAACGGAAGCTGCCGACCTACGTCGGCGGTGAACTGCGCACCGATGCGGACGGCATGGCGACGTTCGCGCACGTGCAGCAGCGGCGCACGGTGCAGTGGGGGCCGAAGCAGGGCCAGCCGGTCGCGCAATGGAGCCTGTTCGTGTGCATTCCGGGCCTCGAGGTGCCGCCGATCCTGGTCGACGCCGAGCAGGTGCCGAGCGAACCGATCGAGATGCGGCTGCCGCCGACCGGGCGCCTGCGCGCGAAGGCGACCCTGGATGGCCAGTTGGTGCCCGGAGTCACCGTGGCGTTCCACGTCGGGCCGAAGGGCGCCAACGAGGCCCGCAACGGTGCCGAACGCGCGTTCCTCGACCCGGATGGTTGGGCGCGCTTTCCCTACGTGCCGCTGGGCAAGCCGTTGTTCGTGATGGCGCAGCAGGGCGCGGCAACCTTCGAACGGGAACTGCCGGGGCCGACGCTGCCGGGACAGGAAGTGGAGATCGCGTTCGACCTCGCCGGGGAGGCCATCGTGATGACGGGGCGCATGCTGCGCGACGACGGCCAGCCGATCGCCGACCAGGCCTTGTCCGGCAGCTACGACGCGACGGTCAGCATGGGCGGCACGCACGTGAAGACCGATGCCGCGGGCCGCTTCGTCTGGTTCGTCGGCAACCGCCGGGCGGACCTGAAGGAAGCAGTGCAGCTGAAACGGCTGGCGTTCGACTGGAAGCCCGAAGGTGCCACGCCGCTGCGCGTCGAAGTGCCGCCGCGCGACCTGGTCGTCGGCCGCAACGACCTCGGCGATCTGCGCTTCACCGTCGCCGAACTGGTCGTCAGCGGCCGCTTCGCGTTCGACTCGCCGGGGGCGGCGCGCACGTGGTTCGAAGTGACGCGTGCCGAAGAGCGGCGGCGGCAAGCCAGCACGGAGAGCTGGCGGCGCGTCGACGGCTTGCAGGTCGACGTGCGCGAAGACGGCACCTTCGAGGTGCGCGGCAAGCTCGCGCCGGGCCGCCATCGCATCGAGGTGCAGGCACAGCACCATCTGCCGGTCGAGCCGGTCGAGTTCGCGCTCGGCACCAAGGACCTCGTGATCCCGGTGCGGCGCGGTAGCACGTTGCAGGCGACCTGCTTGCTGCCGGAAGGCGTGCAGGCCGCGTGGGTCAACCTGCGGCTGCAGCCGCACGACGCTGCGGCGGCCCCGAAGGCGACGGATGACATGCCGTGGCGCCGCGACGATCCGCTGCAGGCGCAACCGCAAGCGAAGACCGACGAGGCCACGCCGTACGCCTGGGCGGCGCTGCCGGCGGGCACCTACACGCTGCGCGTGGAGGCGGGTGGGCTCGCCGAGCCGTACGCGGTGGTTGCCGACGTGGTGCTGCCGCCGCCTGAAGGCGGCGACCCGCGCCTGCTCGGCATCGACCTGCGGCCCGTCATGACCACGCTGCGGCTGCGCGTGAAGACGAACGGCGAAGCGACCGAGGGTCGCCGGCAACCGATCCTGTTCCTGCAGCCGCAGGCCGACGAGAAGCAATGGCGCGGCCTGCAGTGCGCGATCGGCGAAGCGGTGCTGCCGGTGCCGAAGCGGCCGGTCGACCTGATGGTCGTCATGGATGAGTGCCGGCCGGTGACGCTGCGCGGCGCCGTCGATGCAGCGGAGGTGACGCTGGAGCCGTGGCCGACGGTGCAGGTGACCTGCCAGGGCATCGAAGCGCTGCCACCGGGCGCGAACCTCAGCGTCATCGTGCGCGGCCCGAATGCCGGCAAGCGGGACGATCGCCGCTATCGCACCGAGTGGCGTGCGGGACCGCTGGAGAACCTGCTGGGCACGCCGAACAGTTCGAACAGTTCCGCCGAGGTGAAGGACGGCGTCGCCACGGTGCAGGTCGGCGACGGCGTGCACAGCGTGTCGGTCTACCTGTCGCTCGGCGCGCGCGGTCGCGGCAAGTCGCTGAAGCAGGTCGCGCCCAACCAGCTGGTCGCCGGGGCGCCGGTCACGCTGCAGCTGTCCGCCGACGAGATCCGCAGCCTGGTCGCCGAACTGCAGCAGCAGGAAGCCAAGGCGAAGGCCCCGAAGTGAGCGGCGCGCCGCGCGCGCCTCACCGCCGCGGCTCGACACCCAGCAGCGCGCGCACGAAGAAGTCCTGCCGCTTCTTCACCAGGTGCGGCGACTCGCCGACGCCGTGGCCGGCGCCGGGCACGACCACCAGTTCGAAGTCCTTGCCCGCGGCGAGCAGCGCGTTGGCGACCTGCATGGTCGACGCCGGGTCGACGTTGCGGTCCAGCTCGCCGACCGTCAGCAGCAGCTTGCCGGTCAGCTTCGCGGCGTGCGTGACGTTCGAATTCGCCGCGTAGTGGGGGCCGACCGGCCAGCCCATCCACGCTTCGTTCCACCAGATCTTGTCCATGCGGTTGTCGTGGCAACCGCAGTCCGCGGCCGCGGCGCGATAGAAGTCGCCGTGGTGCAGCAGCGCGCCGAGTGCGTTCTGGCCGCCGGCGCTGCCGCCGTAGATGCCGACGCGCGTCAGGTCGAGCTCGGGGAACGCGGCCGCCGCGGCGCGCAGCCAGGCGATGCGGTCCGGAAAGCCCGCATCGGCGAGGTTCTGCCAGCACACGTCGTGGAACGCGCGGTGCCGCCAATTGGTGCCCATGCCGTCGATCTGCACGACGACGAAGCCGAGTTCGGCCAGCATGCGCGCGCCGTGCTGAAGGCCCCAGCGCTTCGGCGCGTGGTGGTCATGCGGCCCCGCATAGATCGCTTCGATGACCGGATAGCGCCGCGTCGCGTCGAAGGTTGACGGCCGGATCACGATGCCGTGGATGTCGGTCGCGCCATCGCGTCCCTTGGCGACGAACGGCTGCGCGGGCCGGAAGCCGGTCGCCAGCAGCGCACTCGCATCGTCGCGGCCGAGTTCGGCGACCAGCGAACCATCGCGCGTGCGGCGCAGCTCGGTGACCGTCGGCTGGTCGACGCGCGACCAGCGATCGACCAGCAGCGTGCGATCGGGCGAGAACGACCATTCGTGCGTGCCGTCCGCTTCGGTCAGCACGGTGAGCCCGCTGCCGTCGAAGCCGATGCGCGCGAGGTGCGTGAAGTACGGATCCTGGCCGGCGCGGATGCCGTAGGCGGTGAACCAGATCTGCCGCGCGGCTTCGTCGACGAGCTCGACCTTGCGCACGAGCCACGGCCCCTTCGTGATCTGCGTCACCTTGCCGGTCGCGACCTCGACGGCATGCAGGTGGTTCCAGCCGTCGCGTTCGCTGGCCCACAGCAGCGTGCGGCCATCGGCGAGCCAGTGCAGCCACGTCTTCTGCGAGTAGTCGACGAACGTCGGGCTGGTCTCCTCGACGACGGTGCGCACGGCCCCGGTGCTGGCGTCGATCGCGCACAGGCGCAGCAGCTGGTGGCCGCGGCGGTTGTAGAGGCAGAAGACCTCGCGTGAATCGTCGCTCCAGCGCACGTGGTCGATCGACCACGGCTCCGCGAACGCGCGGTCGTCGATCGGGATCGACTTGCAGCGCACGAGGTCGAACAGCCGCGGCTTCGGCACGGCGATGCGATCGCCCGGCTTCAGGTAGTTGAAGCGGTGCACCTTCGGCTGCAGCTGGTCCTTCGGCGACGACTCGACCAGCGTGACCTCGCGCCGCTGCGCCGGTGCCGTCTGGAAGCCGAGCGCCTTCTCGCCATCGGGCGAGAACGTGAAGTGCGCGCCATACGGATCGTCGGCGCTGCCGTCGGTGGTCAGCGGCTTGTCGCCGTCGTTGGCCGCGACGTAGACGTCGTGCTCGCGCACGAACAGGCGCGCGAAGGGCGGGCGCTCGGGCGTCGGGTCTTGGCGCTGCGGCCGTGCCGCCTGCCGCGCCGCATCGTCGAACAGCGCGAGACCGCCGCCGTGCTCGGCGCGGAACACGCCGGCGAGGTCGTCGGCGGCGAAGTCCGCCAGCCACACGTGGCCGACGTAGGTGTGCTGCTCGCGCGTCTCGTTCGGCGCGAGCTCGCCGTAGGCGTGCGGCCGGCCGCCGGCGTCGACCCAGAACAGGCGCAGCGGCCGGTCGAAGCCGTTGCGCAGCGTGATCGACGTCTGCTGGTCGCCGTTCTCGCTGCGGCTGTCGGGCGGCAGCGGCGAAAGGCGCGCGGCAGCCCCGCTCGCGTGGCCCAGGGCCTGCGCATCGGCGGCGATGCGCACGGCACCGGTCGCGGCGTCGACCTGCACGCATTCGGTGCCGCCACCGGCCTTCGCACGCTCGAACCACACGCCGGCCCCGTTCGGCAACCAGTGCAGGTTCGGCCGGAAGTGCACGACCTTGCCGTCGAGTTCGCGCAGCTTGGCGGCGCGCTGGTAGTCGGCGGCGGTGCCCTGCGCGGCCAGTGCGGCAGCGAGCAGCGCGAACGGGAGCAGCGAGGCTTTGGTCAGCATGCGCGGCGCGAGCGTAGCGGCGCGCCGGCGGCGGTCAGATCGTTTCGACGACCCGCTGCGCGGTCTCGCGCGCCGCCCAATCGTCGATCTGCCGTTCGACCAGCGCCGCCTCCTCGGTCTTGGCGGCAAAGCCGCGGATGTCCCCGTTGCGCTGCAGGTCGCGCGCCTGCTCGAGCAGCTGCAGGTGCAGTCGTTCGAGGCGTTGGCGCTCCCGCGTGAACCGTCGACGGCGAAGCCATGCGAACATGCCTGCGATTCGCCCGCTGGCAGCGAACGGATGCAGCGAGCGCGCGAAGGTTGCATCCGCGGCGGCGTTCGCGCGAAATCGCCGGCATGCTCGACGAACGCGGCCCCGCCTGGGCGAAACCCGTGCTGCTCGCGGCGGCCGTCTACAACCTGGTGTTCGGCGCGCTCGCGGTGCTGTTCCCGTTGGCATGGTTCGAACTGGCCGCGCTGCCGGCGCCGAACCACCCGTCGCTGTGGCAGTGCATCGGCATGATCGTCGGCGTCTACGGCATCGGCTACGGCATCGCCGCGTTCGCGCCGCTGCGGCACTGGCCGATCGTGCTGGTCGGAATGCTCGGCAAGGTGTTCGGGCCGATCGGCTTCCTCGACGCGGCGCTGCGCGGGGAACTGCCGTGGCGCTGCGGTTGGCTGATCGTCTGCAACGACCTGGTGTGGTGGCTGCCGTTCGCGGCGCTGCTGCTCGCCGCGCGGCGGCAGGCGCGCGCGCGATGAGCTGGCCGTTGCTGGTGGTGCTGCACGCGGTGCCGACGCTGTACCTGTGTGGGCTGATCTGGTTCGTGCAGGTCGTGCACTACCCGCTGTTCGCGGCGGTCGGCGAACGCGAGTTCGTCGCCTATGAGCGCGTGCACTGCCGCCGCATCACGCCGATCGTGCTGCCGCCGATGGTGGCGGAGCTAGGGCTCGCGCTGTGGCTGTGGTTCGCAGCGCCGCCGGCCGTGGCACCTTGGGCCGGGGCGGGTCTTGGTCTGCTCGCGATCGTGTGGGGCTCGACGTTCCTGGTGCAGGTGCCCTGCCATGAGCGGCTCGGGTTGACCGCGGACGCTGTGGCGATGCGGCGGCTGGTTCTCAGCAACTGGGTGCGCACGGCGGCGTGGACGCTGCGTGGCGGCCTTGCGGTGGGCTTCCTGCTGCCGGGGGCCGTGGCGGCGTAGCGCTGCATCCGTCGGCGGTTCCGCACGAACGACCCGCCATGACCCCCGCGAGCCACCCCGGCACCTACGTCGTGCTCGGCGCCACCGGCGCCGTCGGTTCCCGCCTCGCACAACACCTCGCCGAACGCGGCGCGTCGCTGGTGCTGCTCGGCCGCGACGAGGACCGCCTGCGCGCCGTCGCCGAGCCGCTCGGTGCACGCCACGCCGTGCTGCCCGGCGTGAAGGCCAGCGTCGTCAAGGACACGCTGGTGCAGGCATGTGCCGGCACGCCGATCGCTGGCATCGCCAACTGCATCGGTTCGCTGCTGCTGAAGCCGGCGCAGCGCACCAGCGAGGCCGAATGGCAGGACGTTCTCGACGTCAACCTGTCGAGCGCGTTTGGCGTGGCGATGGCCGCTGCGGAACTGTGCAGCGGCGGCGGTGCGGTGGTGTTCGTCAGTTCGGTCGCCGCGACGCTCGGGCTCGCCAACCACGAGGCGATCGCCGCCGCGAAGGCGGGCCTGATCGGCCTCGCGCGCGCGGCGGCGGCGACGCACGCGCGGCGCGGCATCCGTTTCCACTGCGTGGCGCCGGCGCTGGTCGCGAGCCACATGACCGCGGACCTGCTGGCGCGGGCCGGCATGCGCGAAGCGACCGG
>CAMAUH010000034.1 GCA_945861365.1 Candidatus Kuenenia stuttgartensis | reverse complement strand
GTGCTGGCGCGCCGGCTCGGCTGGCCGCTGCGGTCGGCGCGCTGGTTGCGTCGTCATCCTGGTTGGCGGGCGGCGCTCGTGGTGTTGACGGTCGCGACGTTCGTGCTGCCCGCGATCGTCTCGTTGGCGGTCGCGGCCCAGCGCGACCGTGCGGTCGAGGCCGAGCAGCGCGCGCGCGAACGTGCCTATGCCGCGAACGTCGTGGCGGCGGTCAGCGCGCTCAGCGCCGGCCATGGCGTGCAGGCCGCGCAGCGACTGGCGGCGTGCCCGGAGGATCTGCGCGACTTCGAGTGGCGACTGGTCCAGCAGAGCCTCGATCGTTCGCTGTGGGCGACGCGGATCGGCGAGCGCCGGGTGGTGGCGGTGGCGCTCGCCGCCGATGCGCAGCGCGTGGTGGCCGCCGACGACGCCGGCGAGGTCGTGCTGCTCGACACCCGTTCCGGCGCGGTGTGTTGGCGACAGCCGCCGCCGCAGCCGCGTGTCGGCGACGTCGCCGCGGTCGGCTTCGCGGAGGACGGTGGCGCGATCCTGGTCGCCCACGCGAAGGGCACCTTGCGGCGATTGGCCATCGCGTCGGGCGAAGCGACGAACGTGGTCGAGGGGGCGGATTCGGCGGTCGTCGCGATCGAGGCACGCGGCGGCCACGTCGTGCGGAGCATGGCCTCGGGGCGCCTCGAGCGCTTCGACGCGGCGCTCGGGAATCGCCAGCAGCTGCTGCTGCCGGGAGCGTTCGAGCGGCTGCATTTCGGGCTGGTCGGCGACGGCACGACCTTCGTCGGTTCGCCGCACCTCGGTGGGTTCGTGCTGTGGGACGCGGCGACGGAGCGGATCGTGCGGCGTTCGAGCGGGTCGACACCCGAACGGCTGGTCACCGACGACGCCTTGTCGCGCATCGTCGGCTTCGACGTACTCGCCGGGTTCACGTGGTGGGATCGCCCCTCGGACTCCGTGCACCGCATGCACCACGGTGCCCGCCAGGTCGCGAGCTTCGACGTGGCGCCGGACGGGCGTTGGTTGTGCGCGGGCAGCCGGCGCGGCGAGGTGCTGGTGTTCGATCTCGACCAGGCCCGCCTCGTGCGCACCCTGCTCGGCAACGAAACATCGGTGGATGCGATCGCCGTGGGGGCCGGTGGGTGGATGGCCACGGGCGCCGCGGACGGCACCGTGCGCTTCTGGAACACCTTCGCCGACGCCGGGGTCGGCGAGGTGGCGGGAGTCGGCTACCAGGCCTCGTTGTCGGGGACGAGCTTCGGCCGCGGACTCGCCGTGGATCGCACCGGCACGCTGTTCACCGGCGGTCTCGACGGGACCGTGCGTTGCCTCGAACCGCGGTCCGGAGCGTTGCGCTGGCAGCGTCAGTTCCCGCACTGGATCAACGCCGTCGCGTTGGCCAGCGACGGCGACCATGTGCTGGTCACCTGGCACGATCGACTGCAGCGCCTCGCCGCGGCGGACGGTCGACCGGTCGGCGAGGTCATGCCGATGGCCGGCATGACCTACATCCGCCGGATGGTGGTCGCGCCGGACGGGGTCCGCTGCGCGCTGCTCGACGACGCGGGGCGCGTCGCGATCGTCGATCTGCGCAGCGGGTCGATCCAGGGGCCGGTCGGCGTGGCCACGCTGACCGAACCGCGCAGCGGCGGCATCGCGTTCGGGCGCGATGGTTCGTTGTGGGTCGGTGACGACACTCTGGTCCGTTGCCTCGACGGGGCCACGCTCGCGTCGGGCGCGGCGTTCCGGACGGATGCGAGCGTGACGGCGTTGGTGCGCGACGAGGACGACACGCTGTTGGTCGCCAGCTGGGACGCGGCCGCGCGGCGGGGGCGACTGGTCCGGTTCACTCCGCAGGGCGAGGCGCTCGCCACGTCCGACCTGCCGGGTCTCGGCACCGCGATCGCGACCTTCGATCGTCGGGTCGCGGTGTCGCGCTCGGACGGCCGACTGTCCCTGCACGATCGGACCGGGCTCTTGTCGATCGTGGAGCTGCCGCAGCCGGCCGTCGCGCTGTGGAACGTGGTGGCGCACGCCGACGGGCCGTGGCTCGCCGTGCAATGCCACGACGGCGAGCCGCGTGTGCTGGCCGCGGACGAGGGTACGCTCTCGGTGGCCCTGCGCCGGGAGCGCGCCATGCGCTCGGCGGCGGTGCACCTGGCGTCCGAAGCCTTGTTGCCGACCGGGTGGTCGCCCGCCGCGCGGCAGTTGCTGCTCGGTCGTCCCGGGTTGCCCGACGACCTGCGCGCGGCGGCACTCGAGGCCCTGCCACCACCGGCGACCTGGCGGCTCCGCGACATCGCTTTGTATCTCGGGTTCGCGGGGAGCCCGGACGACGAGACCCTACGTCGGCTCGTCGAGGTGCAGGCGTGCCTGCTGGAGTCGTTGCCGACCGTCGACGCCCCGCATCGTGCGCCGCACCAGGTGGTCATCGCCCTCATCGCGATGCGTCTTGGCGACAGCGAGGCGGCGCTGTCCCGGCTCGCCGGTGCGGAGTTCGATGCGCTCGATCCGTGGTTCTCGGTGGTCCGCCAGTTCAGTCGCTGCCTCGCGCACGTGGATCGTGGGGAGCGCGAGCCGGCTCGTGCCGCGTTGGCGGCGATGCAGGCGGCGTTCGCTTCGTGCGAGTCACCGCCGCCGGCACACCTGCTGCACGAGGCGGTGGAACGGGTGGACGGGCTCCGGTGAACGGCTCGCGGCGTCGGCGGCTGCAATCACGGACCGGGTGGGCGATGGCTCGCGGGTGCGGCAGGATGGCGCGGATGGTTTCCGGGTCGTGCGGGACCGCTGCTTGGGTTCCCATCCCCATTCCGGTGCGGGCGAGTTACCTCTGCCGAGGCCCCGTATAGTCCGCGCCGTCGCCCCTCTCCCACGCGCTCCATCCCTGCCGGGAGACCCCATGTTCCGACTCACTGCCCTGTGGCTGGCGGCCCTGCCCCTCGTGGCGCAGGGCCCCAGTGTCGATCTGCTCGTCGCCGAGTCCTTCGGCAATCTGCGTTTGCTGCACGACGATGCCCGGCAACGCATCATCGTCTGCGGCACCACGCGCCTATGGGAACACGACGGTGTGTCCTGGTCGCTGACCAAGATCACGCCGCCGTCCGGTGTCGGCATCTACGACCCGGTGCGCGAACGCTGCTTCTTCGCCGCGTCGGCCACCGGGCTGATCGAGCACGACGGCAGTGCGCTGACACCTCGCGGCCCAGCCGCTTCGTTCGTGCGCTTGGCCAGTGACACCGTTCGCGGGCGGCTGGTGGGCATCGTTAGCGTGGGCGTACAAGGCGTCCGCGTCGAAGAGTACGCAGGATCCGGCTGGTCCACCGTGGCGACGACTCCCGCCAGTCGCGTGGCGACCGGCATCGTGTTCGATCGCCAGCGCGGCGTCACCGTCATGCTGATGTTGAACGTCAGCGGCCCTGTGACGCGCGAAATCTGGGAATGGGATGGCACGACGCTGGTCGGCCCGTTGGCGCAACCCGCGGCGCCCAGCCTGGTCGCATACGACCCGGTGACCCGACAAGTGCTCTGCTCGACGGCGAGCGGGCCAGCGCTGTGGAACGGCACGACCCTGACGCAACTCACCGGCCCACAACCATCCGTCGTCACGCTGGCAGCCACCGATGGCGCCAACGGTCGGGTGCTGGCGCTGGCCGGCGGCTCCATCTGGCGCTGGGACGGCACGGCATGGACCGAGTTGCTCGCCGGCCCCGCGCCGTTCATGAGCAACGGCGATGTCTCGCACGATTCGGCGCGCAACCGGCTCGTCGCGCTTGGCTATGTGGGCGCCGCGCAATCGCCGCCGGTGCAATCGGAGTGGGACGGTGGTAGCTGGCAGACGATCGCCACGGGACCGGGCACGCCGTCGAGTTTCTGGCAGCACTCCCAGGTGTTCGATGCGGCGCGCGGCGAGACGGTGGTGTTCGGCGGCCGCGACCCAGCCACCAGCAACCTGCTCGGTGCGACCCATTGCTGGAACGGCTCGACCTGGCGCCTCGCCGCCAGCACCGGGCCACAACCCCGCAGTTCCCCGGCACTCGCCTACGACAGCACGCGCCAGGTCGTGGTGATGGTCGGCGGGCAGGCCCCCGGCCCGTTGGGGAGCAGCTGGCTGCCGGACCATTGGGAATGGGATGGGGCCACCTGGACGCAGGTCGCGGCGACGACGGCGATGGGAGCGAGCCCGGTCGTGCTGGGCTTCGATCCGTTGCGCAACCGGCTGGTTGCGCTCGCTTCGAACCGCAGCACCTACGAATTGGTCGGCACGACCTGGCAGACCGTCGCCACGCTGGGGCCGCGCCTTGGCAGCTCCCGCCGCATGAGCTGGAACCCGACCAGCCAGGTGCTGCAGGCCACGCTGTTCGACGCCGCGTTCACCCAACTGCTGGTGTCCACCTGGAACGGCACGGCATGGACCCAAGCCCCAGGCGCGGCTGGCGAGTACAGCTTCGACGCGGCGACCGGTGCTGCCACGGTATGGACGCTGCAATCGACCACGCTGGTCACCACTCTGCCCGCGACGCGCGATGGCTACGGAACTGCCTGCGGCGGCAGCACGACGACCAGTTCGCTCGTGGCGTTCGGCCGGCCCCGCATCGGCAGCAACACGTTCCACCTCGACGTGCGCGTCGACGCGCGGCTGCGCCCTGCCCTGCTCGGCTTCGCCGCGAACCAGGCCAACGCCCCGCTCGGCAGCGGTTGCACGGTGCTGGTACAGAACGTCATCAATTCGCTGGTCTGGTTCACCGATGCCGCCGGCTTCGCCGAGTTCCCGCTGCCGGTGCCAGCGACCAACACGCTGCGCGGGGTGACGTTGTACGCGCAAGCCGCGGTGATCGATCCCGCCTCGCCGCTCGGACTCGCGGTGACGCCCGGGCTGACGCTGCGCCTCGGCGACTGATCGCCGCCGGCCAGCCGGCGATCCGCTGCGACTGGTCAGTAACTGCCGAGCGTCGCGCGCAGCGCGTTGGTGCCGGTGACGGCGAGGAACGCACCTGACGGTGCGAGTTCGATCGCGACCACCTGCGCGAACAGAGGCAGACCGGCCAGTGCCGAAGTCGACGGCAGATCGACCGCCATCGAGGCCGTCCCGGCTGGCGCGAACGGGGTGGCCAGCAGGTCCGGAGTGACCAGCAGGTCACAACCTGGCAGGGCCGTCGGCAGGATGCCGACCAACGGCACCTGCACCGCCGCGAACCCGAACACCGTCGCCGCCAGCGCGGGCATCGGCAGCTGGCTCGCTTCCGCGCGGAACGTCGTGCCGAGCCATGGCAACGTCGCCGCCACCAGCAGTCCCGAGCCGTTCGGGCCCGTGCACGCGCCGCCGAGATCCAGGACGCTCGCCGCGCACGTCGTGCCGAGCCGCTGGATCGCGACCGCCGGGTTGCTCGGCAACGCAGCTGGCAAGAACCCGGCCATCATCACGTCCCCGCTCCGTCCGAGACTCGCCGACCGGATCGAGTGGAACTGCGTCCAACCGGGCATGCCGGTGCTCGATCCATTGCCGGACCAGGCCAGGCCGCGACGAACGGCCACGCCGCGCGCTGCCACCGACGACGTTCCGCCGGGCACGCCGAAGGTCTGGAACCCGCCGAACACCAGCAATTCGCCGCCCGGCAGCTGCAGCATGCCGAGCGCCCGCACGAGCCCGCCGGACAGCACGATCTCCGCATTCCAGGCGCTGCCATTCCAGCGTGTGACCGAGTTGCCGATGCCGGCCAGCAGCTCCCCCGTGTTCGTCTCGAACACGCTGTACACGAAGCTGGCCGAGCCGAGCGGCTGCCAGCTGCTGCCGTTCCAGCGCGCGATGCCGTTGGGGAAGCCGTTCGCCAGCACGTCGCCGTTGGCCGCGATCGCCAGCGCCGTGACAGTCGCACTCGGACCGCCGGGGAACATGGCCCAGTTGCTGCCGTTCCAACGCGCCAGGAACGGCGCTGCCATGCCACCGGCCTGGTTGAACTGGCCGCCGACGATCAGCTCGCCATTGGCCGCGACACGCGCGATCGCGACTGCGCCGTCGAGCCCAGCACCGAGCGGACTCCAGTTGGTGCCGTCCCAGCGCGCGATGTTGGCGACAGGGACGCCACCGGCCGCAGACAGCGAACCACCGACGATCAGGTCGCCACCCGGCAGTTCGGCGAGGCATGTGACGTTGCCGATGACACCGCTGCCGAGCGGTTGCCACTGGCCAGCGCGACGGAACGCGATGCCATTGGCGGCGGTGCCACCCAAGCTGGTGAACGGACCTGCGGCGAACAGGTCCCCGTTCGAGTGCGCCAGCAGCGTGCTGACCGACCCCTGGGGCGCGGCCGTGTCGACGCTCCACGACGGTGCCGGCTGGCATTGCGCGGTAGCAAGGACGGCGAAGACGGACCCGGCCAGCAGCCGAGCGAGCAGACGTTCCATGGGAGTCTCCTGAGGTTGCGCGACATTGCGCGGCCCTGACAGAAGCAGCATGCGCGGGGTTCGCCGGAGGCACAACCCGGGTGCCGCCGCGATCGCCTCGAGCACCGTGACACGCAGCACGCTCTTCGCAGCAGGTCCGACGCGGCCAGCCGGCCGCCGGTTACCGGTCGACGCGGCGGTGGTAGTTGCAGGTAGCCGGCTGCGCGCGGCCCTCTGCGCAACTCCGCCGGCAGCTCTTGCATGGGAAGGAGGCACGCATGGGATCGCGCTGCTCCGTTCGTTCTGCGTCGTCCAGCGTTCTCGCTCTGCTGACCGCGACGGTCCTGCCGGCACAATTCGCGCCACCGCCGCCGGTGTTGACGATGGTGATCGTGCCGGGCCGCACCGAGGCGCGCATCGACGCACTGCCGGACGCGGTCGTCGTCTGGTTCGCGAGTGCCTCGCCGGGTCACACACCGTTGCCAGGCGGCCAGAGTCTCGGCCTCGACCAGCCGCTGGTCGGCGGCATCGCGCTGGCGAACTCGCTCGGCCATGCGACGTTCGCCGCGACGTTCCCGGTCGGCGCGTTCGGTGGACTGATGGTGCACGGCCAAGCCGTCGTGTGGGACACGTCACAGCCACTCGACGCAACCACCGCGCTTGCGGTTTCGGCACCGCGCGCAGCCCAGGTTCCGCTGCCGGGCGCGTTCGCGGATCTCTACGTGCTGTTCGGCCAGAGCAACGCGGAAGGCAGTGCCGATGCCGCTGCGCTGCCCGCTCGCCTGCGTGGCCCACAGCCCCGTTGTCGCATGTGGAACGACAGCGCTGCGTCCTTCGAGGCGATGGAGAACGGCGTCAACACGCACACCTACAGCCCGACCAGCTGGTGCGGCCCCGAGCTGACGCTGGGCGAAGGCCTCGCCGACGCGCACGGCACCGTGCATCTGGTGAAGTGCGCGTTCGCGATGACCGCGCTCGGCCCGACTCCCGGTCCCTGGAACGAATGGGGATTCGCGGCGGCCGAGCTCTACGCGATCCTGCGGTTCCGCATCGGTCGCGCTGCGGTGGCCGTGCGTGCCCAAGGACTCGTTCCGCGCGTGCGCGGCATCTTCATGATGCAGGGCGAGAGCGACGCCACCGACCTGCGGCAGGCGGGACGCTATGCAGTGCTGCTGCAGGATCTGATCGGCGGCATGCGCAACGACCTGGTCGCGGCCGGGCTCGCGGATGCCGCGGCGCCGATCCCGTTCGTCCTCGGCGCCGTCGATGCGCGCTTGCCAACGGCCTTCTTCCCCTACACGGCGACGGTGCGCCAAGCGCAGCGCGAGACAGTCGGCCTGCTGCCGAACACTGCTCTGGTGCAGACCAGCACGTTCGGCCTGCGCAGCGACGGCGTGCATTTCGACACCCTCGGCGTGCAGCAGCTTGGCGCGGCGATGGCGGCGGCGTTCCTGGCGCTGTGAAGCAGCCGCGGTGCCGACCACCGTTGGCAACGCGGCAGCACTTCTGGCTCGGCGGACCGCTTCGGCGAACGTCAGGCGGCAGCCGTTCGCCGTCATGTGGCGCGGAAGCGCCCCGGCCGCTCACTCAGTAGGAGCCGAGCGTGGCCGCGAGCGCGTTGGTGATGCTGATGGTGCCCAGCACGCCGCCGGCACCGAACTCGAGCTGGGCGACCTGGTCGTACACCGTCATGCCGACCAACGACGGCGAGGGCGGCACCGCCAGGGCCACGGCGACCGAACCGCCGCTCGGCACCAGCAGGTTGGTGGCATCCAGGGACGCGAGCAGCGTGCAGCCGGGCGCCGCCGTCGGCAGCACGGAGAGCAGCGGCAGATTGATCGACTGCAGGCCGACGACTTCGATCGCGAGTGCGCCCGGCGCGAAGCCGGTCGCGGTGGCGCGGAACGTGCCGCCGAGCCACGGCAGCGAAGTCGCGGCGAGCAACAATGGGCCGGCCGACCCGGCACAGCCGGCGCCGACCACGACCGCCGTCGCCGGGCAGGTGGGGCGCAGCACGACGAAGCCGCTGCTCGCCGTGTCGGCGGTGCCACCGGATGGCCCGATCGCATCGATGTTGCCGAACACCAGGATGTCGCCGTTGCGGGCCACGACGCTGCCATGCACTGCGAGAGCCGTCAGCGGGTAGGTGGTCCAGCCGCCGACGCTGCCGTCCGGCGCAGCCGCGCGATACGCGACCTGCCCGATGCGGGCGATGGTGCTGGAGCCGGTGTCGTCCAGGGTGCTGGCGACCGCGGCCCCCCCGTTCGGCAGCAGGTTCGCGGCGACCGTGGTCGCACCGAAGGCGCTGCCGCCGGTGTCGACGGAAGACCACAGCACCCCGTTCCAGATGTCGGCATTGCACGTCTGGCAGCTCGGCAAGCCGGGCGGGCGCCGCCAGGCCAGGATCTCGCCGGTCGGTCGTTGGTCGAGGCCGGTCACCGTCGACACCATGCCCATGCCGTAGCCGGACCAGCTGCTGCCGTTCCAGCGGCCGACGTTCTTGGTGGCCGTGCTGCCGGCCGACGTGAAGTCGCCGCCGACCACCAGGTCGCCATTGGCGAGTTGGCGAGCGCAGTGTACCGCGGCGGTCCCGCCGCTCTTGGCGACGCCGGTGCCGAACGCGAACCATTGCGAGCCGTTCCAGCGCGCGATGTTGGCGGCTGCCACACCGCCGATCGACGCGAACGTGCCGCCGGCCAGCAGGTCGCCGTTGGCGAGCACGGTCAGGCTGCGGATCACGCCGGCGCCGCCGAACGCGAGCCAAGCCGTGCCGTCCCAACGCGCGAGTCCCGCGGCGGGCTGGCCACCGGCGGTCGTGAAGTCGCCGCCAGCGATGAGATCGCCGTTGCCGAGGCGGGCGAGGGCGAGCACCTCACCGCCGCCGAAGCCGGCACCGAGCGGCTGCCACGCGCCGGGGCCGCCGCGCGCGATGCCGTTCACCGCCACCCCGGAGATGGTCGCGAACGACCCGCCGATCACGTAGTCGCTGTCGAGGGCCATGGCCGCGCGCACCGCCCCGTCGATGCCGCGACCGACCAGCGGCGGCCACGTGGTGCCGTCGAAGGCGCGCAGGCGCATCGTGCCGATCGCGCCGATCTGTCGCGACACGAGGCGCGATCCCCATTGCAGCAGATCGGCCTTGAACACCCGATTCGGGCCGGCCGGGTCCAGGCTGGTCCAGCCGGTGCCGTTCCAGCGCGCGGCGGTGCCGTCGGCCAGGATCGCGGTCGCCTCGTAGCCGGTCTGCCCGACGCTGCGCACGGACAAACTCTGGCAGGAGGTGCTGGGAACATTCATCGCCGCCCACGCATTGGTCGACACCGTGAAGCGCGCGACGCCGATCCTCGGCAGCGGCCCGATCGCGGTGAAGCGGCCGGCCGCGAACAGGTGCGTGTTGGTCGTCGATATCGCGTTGCGGACCGCGAGCTGGAAGACGGCGTCGTTCGGATCGCCGGCCGGGAACCAGGTGTTGCCGTTCCAGGATGCGAGGTTGGTCGCCGCGACCCCGTTCACCGCGAGGAAGCTGCCGCCGACGTAGAGTCGCCCGTTGAAGTTCGCCAGCGTCAGGCCCGCCGTGCCGAGGGGGCCGGTGAGGCCGGTGCCGAAGCCGACGATGGCGCCGCCCGTGGTGACGCGCGCGATGTTGTTGAACAGCTGCGTTTGCTGCGGATAGCCGCGGCCCGTGAAGCTGCCGGTGAACACGATCTCGCCGCCGTACTCGGCGATGGTGGTGATCCAACCGTGCACGTAGTCGGCGACCACCGTGAAGCCACCTGGCGTCAGGATCGACACCTTGCAGTAGTCGAATGCCGCGGCGCCCGGTGGCTCGGCCCGGTGCAACGTCGCGACGGCGGTCTGGCCCAACACGTTGCCGATCGCCGTCACGAACGATGCGCCGGCCGGTACCGGCACCCCGGTCCAGTCGCTGCCATCGAAGGCGACCAGCGGCATGCCGACCCCTGTGCCGCCGGACAGCCCCGGGAAGCCGTACGTGCCGACCAGCAGGCGCGTGGTCAGTGGTCCCGTGCCATCGGGATCCCAGAGTCCGAGCGATTCGGCGCGACCGGTCAGGGCGGGCGCCGGATCGGCTGGCAGCCAGGTCAGTTGGCATTGGGCGCGACCCGCGCAGGCGAGGCCGAGCAGGGTGGCGCCGAGAAGGACCGTGAAGTTGCGGACGGATGGCATGGTCTGCATGCCCAATGCAGTCGCGCGGCAGATGTCACGCGGCTTTGTGAATCTGCGCGGGGCGGCGGTTCCGGATGGTCCGGGACCGCTGCTTGAAGTTCCCATGCGCAGTCGCTGGTGGGCGGCCGCGGCGCGGCAGGCTCAGATGCCCACCGTCATCCAGACGCCGTTCGACGTGATGATGCTGGCCGCGTTGTAGCCGGCGACCAGGGCCGCACTCTGCGCCTTCAACTGGTAGCCCGCGAGGTTCACCGAAGCCGGGATCGGCAGCGTGTAGACCGCCTGGCCCGCCGCGGGCAGCAACGTGTGGATCACCAGCGCCTCCGAGTACTGGCGGCAGCCGGGCATGCCGATCACCGACAGGTCGATGCCACCGGGGTAGCCCTGGACGCCGAGCGTCTGCAGCGCGACCGGACTGGTCGACGGCACGTTGGTCGTCGTCAGCACGAGCGTCGTGCCGAGCTGCGGCAGCGTGCCCGACAGCGCCAGCGGCGCACCGTTGAACGCGCCGGTGAAGAACGTCGCCGGGATCGCCGCCGACAAGTCCATGTTGCCGAGGTCGACGTTCGGCCCCTGTGCTGTGTAGCCGACCAGCGTCGGCAGCGTCCCGCCCGCCATCGACTGCCAGACCATCGTCACGTCGCCGGTGTACTGGTCGAACTGGATCTGCCAGGTGCGCGGCTGGGTCGTATTGTAGGTGTAGACGTTGTTCCAGGTCACGTAGGCGATCGGCCCGGCGATGTCGTAGTGGATCTTGCCGGAGCCGGCGGCCGCCGGGTTGAAGTCGTGCCAGCTGCCCCAGCGCGCCCGCGCGCTGTTCAGCCACTGGGCCACGTTCGGGATCACCGGAGCGCCGTTGCCGGGGCCCACGGAGACGAAGCCGTTCGAGCAGACCTCGAGGAACTGCGACGAACCACCCGGATACGGCATCGGCACGCTCAGCACGAAGTTCAGCACCGTGTCGTCGCCGTGCGGCGTCTGGAACGTGTTGCCGGTCAGCGGCAGCAGGCTGCCGCCCGGTTCGGCGCGGTAGTAGGTGCCCATGTTGCGCAACCGCAGGCTCTGGCCACCCAGGTCGAGCGGACCGGCCGGGAACAGCTCGTAGAACGCCTTCGACGACGTTCCACAGCCGGTGCCCTGCGAAGCCGAGGCGGCCTGCATCGGCCCGACGAAGTCGATGTCGAGGCTGAACGCGCCGGCAGGACCCGAGTCGACGACGATGTAGTAGGTGCCGGCGCTGACGTTTGCGGTGACGCTGGACTGCGTGCCGCAGGAGTTGTCATTGCAGGCCAGCACCGTCAGCGCACCACAGGTGCCCGACAGCAGCTTGATGCGGGTGTCGAGAGTGGTCAGACCGCACGTGCTGGCGGTCAGCTGCCCGGGCCACTGCGTCGTGTAGCGGAACCACAGGTCGCGAACGCCCACCGACTGGCCGCCGCACGTCCATGGGGATCCGTATCCCGTAGCACCCGTGCTGTTGTACGGGCCGTTGACACCCACCACGACCGGGGTGGCGCCGCCGCAGTAGTCGTTGGCAGGACCGTTGAACGTCGGCAGCGGTAGCGAGTGCTGCGCGCACGCCCACGTGATTTCGTTGTCGTGCGGGGTGCCGTTGTTCATGTTGAAGTCGTCGTCGTCGGCGAGGAACACCTCGAGCACCGCGTTCGGCTGGGTGGTGGCGTCGGCGACGATCGTGCCGACCACGATGTCGTTGCTCAGGGCGATCGCTTGCGCACGCGAGCCCAGGCCGAGCGCCAGCCGATCGCGCAGCTTCCACGCGAACCCCATCCACGACTCACCCTGCTCGTGGACGGCGCTGCCACTGGGATACTGGCGGTTGTTCGTCCCGGTGCGCAGCGCCACGCCTGGCGTGAAGATGCCGAAGCCGACTTCGGGGTTGTCGACGTAGTACATCGACACGATGTCACCCCAACCCTCGCTGAGCCCGTTGGTCTGCGAGATGCCGCCGAAGCGGTCGTCGAGGCCGTGGCCCCATTCGTGCAGGATCACCGTCGAGTAGGCGGTGTTCGGGCAGCCGCTACCAGCGCTGTAGAAGTTGATCGAGTTGACGTTGGGGTCGTAGAACGCGTTGCAGTTCTGGGCGATGTTGACGTTGACGTCGATGTTGCTCGCGGTGGTCATCTGCGCGCCGTTGCCGACGATGCCGCGCGCCCACTGGTTGACGCGGTCGATCCAGAACGCCGAGTCGGTTTGCGCCACTTGCGGCTGCGAAGCTCCCGCCGCCCAGATCGTCAGGACCGTGTTGTTGCCGGGCTGCACGGTCGCCGAGACGCTCGGCAGAGTGCCGCCGGTGATCGGCAGATGGTGGCGCCCGTCGAGAGCGCCGATGTTGATGTTGACCGGCGCGGCGATGTCGATCGTGATGCGACCGTTCTGGTCGGTCGTGCGCAGGCCGATGCCCGGCACGTTGATCTCGAGACCGGCCATCTGCACCTGGACCGAAGCCGAGGTCGGCGACAGCCCCGTACGCACCCAGCCACGCACCTCGACGATGGTCGGCACCGGCAGCGGCAACGGCGCGGCGACCGCGGTCTCGTTGCTGCCACCGCCGTGCGAGGCGTGCGAGCAGCCCGGCATGCAGCTGTGCTTGTCGTCGACGAACTGCAGCACGGTGCCGTTGCTGGCGTCGACGTAGAAGCGACCGAGCGTGCCTTGTCCGCCCGCGTCGAGGTTGCGCACCGCGACTTCCCAGGCGAGGCGCACCGCGCTGCGTCGGTTGCTGTGCACGTCGCCCCAGATCACCAGCCGCGGGGCGGCGGGTTGGTGGCCATCGGCATTGGCGGCCAGCGGCTCCGTCAGCGCCTGCAGTGCTGCGACGTTCGCCGTCTCCGCCGTGATCGCGGGCGTGGTGACGAAGTCCGCCGGGATCGTGAACGCGGCGCTGCCGAACATCGCGATGCGGCCGGTCATGCCGACGCGCACGTCGGCGCGGCCGCCGACCACCGGCAGGCCCTGGTAGTACTGGTCGAACGTGAACGACCACAGCCGGCCCATGCGGGCGCCGATCGACTCGCGCAGGTCACAGTTGCCAAGGCCCAGCAGGGCGGCTTCGGCCTGCAGCAGGTTGACCGCCTGGCGGCGCGCTTCCTCGATCGTGTTGCCGCGCCAGTCGGGCAGGTCGAGGCCAGGGCCATAGACCGCGTTCGGGGTGCCGGTGGCGTGGTTCCAGTAGGCGTGCCACGCGCCAGGGCGGCGCTGCTGGAACTCGGCCCAGGCGGCGGCTCGGTCCGCGGGGACGGTGAGCCGTTCGCCTTGGTCGCCGGGGGCGGACAGCGCCTTCGGAGTGGGGTCCTGCGCCAGGGTCGGCATGGCCGTGGCGGCGAAGGCCAGCAGGGAGAGGGAGATCGGGTTCATGGTGTTCTGGTTCGGCGGACTTGGCCCGGATCGGGCCTCCATGAGCCAGAACACGGTTCGGGCGCGAACTGGTCGGAACTCAGCGGACCCGAGATTCCCGGCCCTGCCGCGCGCCGACCGATCGGGCCAGCCCTGGCCCGGCGACCGGCAACGGTTTCGCGGTCCATGTCCCGGCGCTCTATCTGACGCCGACCCAGACCAGGCACGACAACTACTTCATCACCTCGACGAACGGGGGCCCGACGCCCTTGGACACCGTGACCCGCATCACCGTGACGTACGACGGCGCCAGTCGCCACCGCGTGTACTTGAACGACGCGCTGTCCGCCGAGCGCTTGACCCAGGTCGGTGGCAACGAAGGCGCCAACTCCGAGCCTGCCTGGGTGCTGACTCTCGGCCGCACCTACAATGGATTCCCGAACGGCTTCTTCACCGGCGACATGTCGGAGTTCGCGTTCTTCCAGCGCGAGCTGACGGGCACGGAAGTCCAGCAGCTGACCGCGAGCGGCCCCGCGGGCCTCTGAGTGAGATGCGCGGACCGGCCCTATCTTCTCATCTCAGGTTGCCCTCCGCGGCCGCCCGGCACGCGGTGTTGGTCCCGACCGATCGGCCGGCGGTGGCGGCGAACGCGTCAGGCTCTATGGCGCTGACGAGCCCTTTGCGGGTTCAAGCGCCCGGATTGCGCGCCTTGAACAAGGCCTTGTCGAGCGGCCACGACGCATTCTGTTTGCCATAGGTGCTGTCGTGCGGCGCGCCCTTCGTCCAATGATGGTGGAGGAGCTTGGCGTTCTGGACGTAGTGCAGCTCACCACGCTGCCGGGCGCGCAAGGTCAGTTCCGTGTCCGCGAAGTTGTGGATGTAGCCCGGGTGCAGATTCGCCAACAGATAGTCGCGGTGGCAATAGGGCACGCAGGCGAGGTCCCCGTCCTGGATGCCGTCGCTGGGAAAGCACAGGCCGCCCCGTTCCAGCCACACCGCGTGCAGCGCCTCGATGCAGCCCGGGAGTACCAGCATGTCGTCGTTGAGGCACATCACCGGGCCGGCGGGGGCGGCGTTGGCGAGCATCAGCGTCGGCGCGACCGCACCGGCCGCCGGCACGAAACACAGCGTGACGATGATGGGCAGCGTGCAGTTCTGTTGCAGGCTCTGCAGGCAGAGGTGCAGACGTTCGTGCCGCTCCGGTGTGGTGGGAATCAGGATGGTCGTCATGGGTAGGTCCTGAGATCAGTCAGGCTGGACGTTTCGTTGCCACGCTGTCTGGGGAAGTGGATGGGATGCGAAGGCCGCCCTCCACGCGAGGTGTCCTGCGATCCCGATCGCCAGCGAACTCGATGGCGCAACCGAAGCCAACATCGACGGATGCTAGCCTGCCGGCGAAGGGTGGAGCCAGTGGCCGCGCGCAGCAGGCAGACGGAAGCGCTCTGCGGGATGCGGGGTGCGGAATGGTGCGCGGCAGCCGGAGCGCGGCCGGCTCAGCGCTTGTCGGCTTCGAGCATCAGCCGTTCCATCGTCGCGCGGTCGAAGTCCGTGAGCCGTCGATCGGCCGCGATCGCGTCCTTCAGGAACTTGAGGTCGCGCTGCCAGCGGAACGTCTTCGACCACTCGCGGAAGAACGCCTCCTGCTCGCGCAGCTTGACGCAGCGCCGCGACCAGTACCAGTGCGCCACCACGGCCTGCGCCAGCGCTTCGTTGCTCGGCTGCACGTGCACGGTGCGTTCGAGTGCCAGCCGGTGCATGTTGGCCAGCGCCTTCGGCTCGAAGTCGAGCCACGCCGGCATCGCCGGGCGCGCCCGGCCGAACCACCACTTCGCCAGCTCCATCTCGCGGGCGATCCCTGCCGCGTCGCCGCCGCGCGTCTGCAGCTGCGCCTCGTAGGCGCCGAACGCCACGTCGAGCCACTGCGCCAGCGCGCGCCGCAGCATCGTGTCGACGCGATGCCCGCCCGCGGCCCGCTCGCGCATGATGCGTTCGTTGTTGACGCTGACGCGCGGGTTGT
>CAMAUH010000033.1 GCA_945861365.1 Candidatus Kuenenia stuttgartensis | reverse complement strand
ACCCGTTCGGGCATGCGCGGTCCCGGGGCAGGCATGCGCCCCGGGGCAGCGAGGAAGCCGGGCGAAGGCATGGGGCCGCGTTCCGGCATGCGCGGCATGCGGCAAGGTCCGCCGCCGATGCTGCGCGCGCGGTTGCAGCGACAGCACATGGGCATGGGCATGCAGGACCCGCGGCACCAAGGCCAGCGGCCGCACGGTCCGGGGCTGCGTGGGCAGGACCCGCGCAACCAACCGGGCCCGGGCCAGCACCGCGGTCCCGGTGCGCAGCGCCAGCCGGGTGGCCAACACCCGCAGCAACAGGGCGGCCCGCAGGGTCGCCGTGGCCAGCAGCACGGCGAGCAAGGCCGCGGCAAGCCGCCACAGGGTCGCGGCACCGGCTCGCGCGGCCGTGGCCGCAGCCGCGAGGTCTGAACCCGCGCCGTCGCGCAACGCCGCGCGACCAGGCCAGGAACGACAACGGCCCGCCGATCGGCGGGCCGTCTTCACTTCAGGGTCGCTGCGTCACGCGCAGGCGTTCCCCCTATCAGCCGCCGCCAGTGCGCTTGCCCTGCACGCCGAGCGACGCCGTCTTCTTGGCGCCGCGGGCGTCCGCGACGATGCGCTCGGCCAGGCGATCGGCCGCATCGCTCGGCGGAATGCGCTCCTGCTTGCTGATCGTCCACAGCTCGGTCAGCGCCTGCGGGATGCGCTCGATCTTCTTCAGCGACACCTTCTCGTCGTAGCCGCCCGGGTTGAACTCGACCGACACGTTGATGATGCCGCCGGCGTTGATGACGTAGTCCGGCGCGTAGAGCACGTTGCGGTCGGCGAGGACCTTGCCGTGGCGCGGCTCGAGCAGCAGGTTGTTGGCCGCACCCGCGACGATCGGCGTGTTCAGCTTCGGGATCGACTCGTCATGCAGAATGGCGCCGAGCGCGCACGGTGCGAACACGTCGCACTTCATCGTCATGATGTCGTTCTCGCTGGTCGGCACGAGGCCGATCTCCTTCTCCAGCTGCTTCAGGCGCTCGGTGTTCTTGTCGGCGCCGTAGACCTTGGCGCCAGCCTCGACCAGCTTCTTCGCCAGCGCCGAACCGACCGCACCGGTGCCCTGGATCGCGACCGTCTTGCCCTTGCACGAGTCGCTGCCGAACGTCCACTGCAGCGCCGCCTTGATGCCGAGGAACACGCCGATGGCGGTGTACGGCGACGGGTTGCCGCTGCCGCCGTCCTTCTTCTCGAGGCCGGTCACGTGCTTCGTGGCGCGGCGGATGATCTCGAGGTCGGCGACCGACGTGTTGACGTCCTCGGCGGTGATGTACTTGCCGCCCAGCGCGTCGACGAAGCGACCCATGGCCAGGTAGAGCGCCTCGGACTTGATCTTCTTCGGGTCGCCGATCATCACGGCCTTGCCGCCGCCGAGCCCGGTCTGCGCCACCGCCGACTTGAACGTCATGCCGCGGCTCAGGCGCTTCACGTCGAACAGCGCCTCGTCCTCCGAGGCGTAGGGCCACATGCGCAGGCCACCCAGGGCCGGGCCGAGCGTCGTGTCGTGCACGGCGATGATCGCGTGCAGGCCGCAGGAGGAATCGACGCCGCGGACGACGCGTTCGTAGCCGGCGACGGGGAGTTCGGTGATCTGGAGGGTCTTGCTCACGTGGTTCCGGAGGGCGTTGGCGCCCGATTGGGGGCGAGCAGGATAGCGTTCGCCCCGCTCGGTGCCACCACCTGCAGGCGGGCGGGCACTTCCCGATGCCACGGCGCCTGCGCATGATCGCCGCCTCGCCGCAATCGGGCGGCGCCTCGGGAACGACAGGAGTCCGGCATGTCCAAGTTGCTGGCTGGGATCGTCGCGATCGAAGCCGTTGTGTGCGCAGTGCTTTGCGCTGCCGTGTTCGGGCCCCGAGACGGCGTCGACGCCGCGGCGGCGGTGGCGACGCGGCCCCCGGATGCGGGGCCGGCGGCAGCACCCGCGGCGGCGGCGAACGGAACTGCCTCGACCTTGACGCCCGTGACCGAAGCGAAGGACGCGGCGGCGCCGACGCTGCGCGAGTCGACGCGCGCGAAGTACCAGCCGGACGATCTGCTCGGCGTGATGCTGACCGGCATGGTGCGGTGGCGCGATGGCTCGCCGGTCGACGGCGCCAGCCTGTGGGCGGCGCGCGACAAGCAGAACGTCAGCGGCGAAGCCGGGGCCGACGGCCGGTTCGTGATGCTGCGGCTCACGCCCGGCGAATGGCAGCTGACGGTGCGCACCCAGGGTGCCGTCGACCACACGCAGGCGCTGGTCGTCACCGACGATGCCGAACAGACGCTCGACGTGACGCTCGATCGCTCGTTCCCGGTGCGCGTGCTCGCGGTCACTGCGGACGGCAAGGACCTGACGACGATCCTGCGCACGGAACTGGACCTCCACGACGACCTCGTCGCCGCCGGCCAGAGCAACGCCTTCCCCGATCGGTTCGCGCCGACCGACTACGGCGTGGTGTTCGTCGGCGATGCGAAGTGGGACAGCGAGAGGAACCCGAAGGATGGCTTCCTCGGCACGCTGCAGCTCGCCAGCGCTCCCCCGGCGCACGTGGCCCTGCTGCTGCGCCACGTCGTGCTCGACCAGCAGCGCATCGAGCCGAAGCAGAGCGAAGTGCGCTTCGTCGTCGCACCGGACGCGATCCAGAAGCTGCTCGGCTCGGCGACCGTGCGCGTCGTCGACGCCGCCACGCAGCAACCGCTCGCCGGCGCCCGCGTCGGCTTGATGACGTCGAATCGCTTCAGCGGTGGCCAACCGGTGGATGCCGAAGGCCGCGCGCGCGTCGAGAACCTGTCGCCGGGACGGATGATCCTCGCGATCGGCGCGAACGACTACGAGGCGCTGCGGACGACGGTCCGCATCGAGCCGGGGCGCACGCTCGACCTCGGCACCATCCCGCTCGCCAAGGTGCTGCCGCTGGTCGGCCGCGTCGTCGATGCGGCCGGCAAGCCGGCGACCGCCGAGGTGCGCTGGACGGAACTGAAGTGGCGCCACACGCCGACGGAGTTCGTCACCAACCGCAGCGCGCGCATCGAAGCCGATGGCACGTTCTCGCTGTGGGGCACGGGACCGGGGCGGATCGCGGTGTCGGCCCACGCGGCCGATGGCCAGGTCGCCGTCGGCGTGTTCGACAACCCACCGCCGCAGCCGGTGCTGTTGCAGCTGCAGCCCGGATGCCAACTGAAGATCACGCGGCCGAAGGATCCCCTGCGCACCTTCACGGTGACGGTGTTCGGCCCCGGCCGCCAACCCGTCGCGGCCGCCACGCTGGAACGCGAGCACCCCGCAACGCTGTCGCTGCCCGCGGGCCGCTACCCGTTCGAAGTGCACGACGACACCGATCGACTGACGCAGAGCGGCGAAGTCGACCTGGGCACCGGCGGTGCCAGCCTGGAGGTCCGATGAACCGCGCCCCTCTGCTCGCCGTGCTGGCCGTCGTGCTCGCCATCGCGGACGTGGCCCTGTTCCTCGTGTGGGCCCAGCCGACGGCCGAACTCGCGCCGACCCCCGCCGCCCCGCTGCCGACCGCCGCGCCAGCCATCGCGCGCCCCGCGCACGGCGACGTCGCGACGCCCGCGCCGGCGAGCAGCGCCGCCCCCACCATCCCCACGACCGCGACGACGACCTCGCCCGCGGCGAGCACCGCGATCGTGTTCGGCACCGTGCGCCTCGCCGACGGCACGCCCGCGAATGGCCATGCCTGGCTGTCCGGCGACGGCGCGCCGAAGAACGGCTCCAGCATCACGGCCGGCACGTTCCTGTTCACGGGCATACCGCCGGGCCGCTTCACGTTCCGCACGCGCATCGAGCAGACGATGCCGATGGAACGCGAGGTCGAGGTCGTGGCGCCCCGCACGCGCCTCGACGTGCAGGTCGACGCGGCGTGGTTGCTGACCGTGAACGCGGTGACGCCCGAGGGGCTGCCCCTGCAGGAGGAGCTGGCCAAGGCGACACCGAACGCCAACACGTTCGGTGGCGCGCTGACGGCGCTGGCCTTCGCGGAGCCGATCCAAGGCGATCTGCCCCTCACCACACTGCGCCAGCCAACCGGAGGGCTCGGCGAGTTCCGCGGCGACGATTCCATGCGCAGTGGCAAGGCCCTCCCGAAGCAGACCCTGGGCGTGCTGACGCTGCCGCCGGGCCGGCCCGCGCACGTGGCGCTGCTGCTGCGCAGCGCCGTGGTCGCGACCCAGTTCGTCACCGCCGGCCAGACCGAGGTCGTGTTCACCGTGCCGGTCGCGGACGTCACGGCACGCCTCGGCAAGGTGCGGCTGCGCCTGCTCGACCCGGCGGGCAATCCGCTGCCGAAGGTCCGGGTGGCGCTGAACGATCGCCAGAGCGGCGGCGGCGGTACGACGACGGACGCGGAAGGGCGCGTGGTGTTCGAGCACCTGCGGCCAGGGCGACTCGGGCTCTCGGTGCTCCATCCGTCGCTGCAGCCACCCTCCGTGCAGATCGAGGTCGCGGCAGGCGCCGACCTGGACCTCGGCGACATCGTGCTGCAGACCCGCTCGACGGTGACGCTGCGCATCGCCGGCGCCGACGCCAGCACGCGGGCGATGTCGACGGCCCTCGAGGGCACGCTGCCGGGCCGGGCTCGAGCAGGCCGCAACTCGCTGCAGGTGGAGAAGGGCGAGTTGACGACGTGGTTGCCAGCGGGGCGCCACGGCATCTACGTCGCCAACGAGACGCACTGCGCGTTCGTCGAGCTCGACACCGCGGCCCTGCCCGCGCAACCGATCCAGGTCACCCTGGAGCCCGGCGCGCCGCTGCGCATGCGCTGCCGCATGAGCGGCGGGATCGGCGCGGCCGTCGTGCGCTCGCCGCGCGGCATCCGCATCTTCGACCGCGAGCTGAACGGCACCTGGGAGCAGCTCGTGCGCGTGCCCCCCGGCACCTACGAAGTCGAGGTCACCGTCGCCAACGGCGCCCCGCAGCGCCGCTCGCTGACCGTCCCGATCGAAGGTGCCGAGCTGACGTTCCCGTAGCGCGCGCAGCAACCAGCTTTGCACCGCAGTCCAAAACGTCCGCGGACGATTTGGACCATGGTCGAAAACGTCCGTGCCGCCTCAGACCCCTTCCGACAACTTCGCCAACCAGCCATCGACGCGCGCGAAGTCGGTGACCAGGCCAGCGCGAACATCCAAAGCCCGCTGCCGAAGCGTGGTCAGTCGCCCTGCATCGAGGGTGACCGAGTACGCGTGCCGAAAGAAGTGCCGGAAGGACAGCAGATCACGCAGCCCTGGCAGCAACGAGTTGCTCAGCACCGCAGGCCGGACACCCGGCACATCCATGGCCATCGTTTCCAGCAAGGCTCGATGCCAGTTCGCCCCTGTCGGTTCGGTCCCCAGGGTCCGCGCGATGCGGGCCAGCGCGGCCTCGAACGCTCCATACGCATGGTGCAGGATCATCGCGACGCGCGCGTGGACATTGGGGTCGACCGAGGTTGGCGACCAGGGCACCGCAGCCAGCTCGTCGATCCGCGCGAGGCAGGCCTCGACATCGTTGCGCACTTCCAGGCGCAACATGCGCAGTTGCGGGTTCACAGCGGAACACCCTCGAAGGCGATGCGCTCCCGCAAACTGGGTTGCGCCGACTCGAGTTCGACGAGATCCACCGGCGACGCGAGCAAGCCGCTCAGTTCCGACATCGCCGTGAAGTAGCGCGCGCCATCCAACCCCTCGACGGCGATGTCGACATCACTGCTCTCACGCGAGTCGCCGCGGGCGAACGAGCCGAACAACACCACGCGCCGCGCGCCATAGCGATCGGTCAGCAGCTGCTTCACGGCCGGCAACAGGTCCCGCACGCGACGCGCGCGGTCGTCGACGCGCGACTGCACGGCGTTGGCCCTGCGCCGCCAGTTCGCGGCCATCTCTTCGATCGTCACCATGTCCGAACAACCGTATCGGCAGCCGCGCCGAGTGCCCAGCAGTCCCTCAGCGCCGCGCCGCCCGCGAACCCACCGTCACCTGCAGCTCGACCTCGGCACCATCACGCTTCACGCGCACCGGCACCTGCTTGCCGATCTTCAGCTCGTCGAGCACCTCCTGGTAGCTCGCGACGTCGGCGACCTTGGTGCCGTTCAGCATCACGATCACATCGCCCTGCTCCATGCCGGCCTTCTCGGCCGGACCGCCCTCGCGCAGCGCGCCCACCACCACGCCACCGGCCTCTTCATTGTACTCGGGCATGAACCCCAACGCCGGGCGCAGGCCCTCGGTGTCGGTCGCCGCCGCCGGCGGCGTCGGCACAGCCGGAACGTTCGCCGCGGGCTTCGTCGCGACCGGTGCTGCCGGCTTGGCGTCGTGCGGGTTCGGCGCGGTCGGCTTCGCCTTCGGCATCGGCATCACCATCGCTTCCCGCTGCGTCTTCGGCACCAGCACCACGAAGTCACCGACCGTGCGCGGCGACGTGTAGGTGCCCGCGTCGAGGTCGTCGACCTCTTCGGCCGACACCACCTTCACCTTCAGCTCCGGCATGCGGCTCTTGATGCGCGCGACGGTGCCGCGACCGAAGTCGCTGTGCATCTTGCCGCACACCAGCACGCACAGCGGCGGCTTGCCGGCGACCATCGACTGCTTCAGGTGGTCGGTGATCGACTCCGCCATCGTGTCGTCCTTCAGGCACTGCGACGCGTAGTAGGCGTGCAGCTTGGCGTCGCTGAGGCCGGGGTGGCCCTTCATCTCCTCACGGAACGCCTCGAAGTAGTCGTCCTCCGGCGCCGTCGTCTCGCGCGCGACGTCGCGGTTGCCGAGCACGTTCTGGGCGCCGCCGTCGGTGACGACCTGTGCGGCGAGCTTGCGCGGCGCGTTGGCGGCCAGCACGACGATGCCGTTCGCCTTGCAGAACTCGACCAGCGGCCGGTAGTCGCGCTCGTAGTGCGGCCAGGCGCGCGCCTGCAGCAGGAACGTCGACTCCGGCACGAAGCCGTTCAGGTAGCGCAGCAGCAGCGTCTGCGTGTCGCGTTCGAACATCTCCAGCGCCACCACCATGCGCGGGCAGCGCTCGTGCAGCGCCTGGACCAGTTCGAGGTGCATGCCGTGCACGGCCGGCGTCTCGTGCAGTTCGCCGAGCGCCACCAGGTCCGCCGTCGCCAGCTCGTCGGCGACCATGCCGACGTCCATCACGAGGTCGTGCGCGGCGGCCCCGTCGCTGAGCGCCCGGTCCTTCGCGGTCGAGACCAGATGGGCCGGCGTCGAACAGGCCAGCGGGAACAGGGACAGCAGCAGGGCTAGGTGGCGGCGCATCCCGTCATCAGATACCGCCCGCGCCCGACCGGCAACCCGCAGGTTCCCGCCTGCACCCTTCCGCTGTCGCACCATGGGCGCTTCCATGCCCCATCCCGCGGCATGAAGATCACCACCTGGAACGTCAACGGCATCCGCGCGCGCCTGACGCACGTCGTCGACTTCCTGCGTGAACACGCCCCCGACGTGCTGTGCCTGCAGGAGACCAAGGTCGAGGACGGCCTGTTCCCGCGCGAGGTGCTCGAGGACGAGGGCTACGAGGTCAGCTGGTTCGGCCAGAAGGGCTACAATGGCATGGCGATCCTGTCGTCGGCGGCCCAGCTCGAACCGGTGCGCGGCCTGCCGGGCGACGGCCCCGACGCCGACAAGCGCGTGCTCGGCGCGACCGTCAACGGCTGGCGCGTGCTCGACCTCTACGTTCCCAACGGCCAGGAAGTCGGCTGCGACAAGTACCGCTTCAAGCTCGACTGGTTCACGCGGCTGAACACGTTCCTGCGGGAGCACTACGACCCGGCCGACAAGCTGGTCGTGGTCGGCGACTTCAACGTGGCGCTCGAGGACCGCGACGTGCACGACCCGCTGTGGTGGCACGGCCGCATCCTGTGCTCGCCGCCCGAACGGCAGGCGCTGCGCGATGTGCTGGCTTTTGGCCTGCAGGACGGCCTGCGCCTGCACCACCAGGAAGGCGGCATCTACACGTGGTGGCACTACCGCGCCGGCGCGTCGTTCAAGGACGACGGGCTGCGCATCGACTACGTGCTGTGCTCGGCGGCGGCGGCGGCGCGCTGCACCGACGTGATCGTGCACAAGGACGTGCGCATGGCGAAGACGCCGAGCGACCACGTGCCGGTGACCGCGGTGTTCGCGGACGCGGAGTGATCATGGACGCGCCCGCCATCGCGACGGACAAGCTCGGCCGCGACTTCAGCGGCAAGTGGGCCGTGCGCGACCTGGAGCTCGCGGTGCAACCGGGCGAGATCTACGGCTTCCTCGGCCAGAACGGTGCCGGCAAGACCACCACGCTGCGCATGCTGGCTGGCCTGCTGAAGCCGAGCGCCGGCACGCTGCGCATCGCCGGCCTCACGCACACCGGCAACGGCCGCGCGCTGAAGCAGGTGCTCGGTTTCGTGCCGGACACGCCGCCGCTGTACGACTACCTCACGGGCCGCCAGTACGTGGCACTCGTCGCCAGCCTGTGGCACGTGGGCCGGCAGGAACGCGATGAGCGCGGCGACGCGTTGCTCGAGCGGCTCGGCCTCGGCGAACACGCCGACGAGCTGTGCAAGGGCTACTCGCACGGCACGCGCAAGAAGGTGCACATCGCCGCGGTGCTGGCGACCGCACCGCGCGTGCTGCTGCTCGACGAACCGAGCAGCGGCCTCGACCCGACCAGCGTGCGCGCGCTGAAGGACCTGCTGCTCGCCGAGTCGGCGCGCGGCACGACGATCCTGCTCAGCACGCACGGCCTCGAACTGGCCGAACAGATCTGCCACCGCGTCGGCATCCTCGCCGGCGGCCGCATCGCCACCGAGGGCACCGTCGCCGAGCTGCGCCAGCGACACGGCGACCGTTCGCTCGAAGACGTGTTCCTGCAGACCACCGGTACCCCGCACGGATGAAGCTGCTCCGCGCGGACCTGACGGCGCTGGGCAACCTGCTGACGCACAGGGCGGGCCGGCGCGTGCTGGCCGGCGCGTTCGTCGGGCTGGCCCTGCTCGGCATGCTGGCGTGGTGGTTCGCGCAAGCGATCTTCGAACACCCGGCATTGCTGGCCGAACTGCGGCGACGCAGCGGCGGCGAGGAAGTGCACGGCCTGCTCGGCTACGGCCTGATGGCGTGCCCGATGGTGGCGACGTGGCTCGGCCTCGCGCAGGCGCAGCGCCAGCTGTTCGAAGCGCCCGAACTGCTGCTGTGGCGGCTCGTGCCGGGCCCGTCGTGGCGCGGCCCGGTGCAGGTGCTGGTGCGCGCCGGCTTCGTCACCGCGTGCTGGGCGGGTGCTTTGGCGGGGCCGTTCGTCGTCGCGATCCTGCAGCAGCGTGCCGCACCGTGGTGGGCCTACGGACTGCTGCCGGTCGCCATCGTCGGCGCCACGACGCCGCTGCTGGCGGTGTTCCTGGCCGTGCAGATCGTGCTGATGCGCTTCTTCGCCGGCCGCTGGATGCGCCTGTGCAGCGCGGTCGTCGGCGCGCTGGCGTCGGTCGGCTTCTCGACCTGGCTGCTGCTGTCGCTGCTGACGGCGCCCCACCAGCGCGCGCGCGACGTCGAAGCGATCGCCAGCTCCCCGCAGCAGCTGCCGTGGACCGTCGACGTCGGCGCCGAGCTGCTGGCCGCGGCCGCGCGCGGCGAACTCGCCACGCAGGCCCTGACCGCGCTGTGCGGCTGGCTGCTGGCGACGTTCTTCGCGTTCCGGCTGGTGGCGCGACTGCACGCCGGCGCGCTCGAACGCCACCTCGCCTCGGAACCGCCGCTGCTGCGCACGAAGCGGCGCTGGCCCGAGGCGCTGGCGGCGGTGATGCGCAAGAAGGAGCTCGCGCAGTTGCTGCAGCAGCCGGGCGCGATCATCGGCTTCCTGGTGTTCGCGGTGCTGGTGTTCGCGCTGTGCAAGCAGCGCGTGCTGGTCGCCGGCATCCTGACCAACCCCTACCTGCCCGCCGAGGTCGCGCAAACCGCGGCGCTGCTGGCGCTGTGGTTCATCGCGGTGCTGCTGGTGCTGTACGCGCACATGGGCCGGCTGGCGCTGTGGGATGGCGCGCAGTGGTCGCTGTACATGAGTGCGCCGGCCGCACCGTTCGCGCTGCTGCGCGGCAAGCTGACGGCGGTGTTCCTGTTCCTGCTGTGGCCGCTGTTGCTGGTCGGCGCCGCCGGCGTCGGCATCTACGAAGTGGAACCCGGCGTCCTGCCGGTGTTCGGCGGCATCGCGATCGGCGGCACGTTCGCGGCCCTCGGCGTGCTCGCGGCGGTCGGCACGGCGCCGCTGTTGATGCGGCCCGACACCAACGGCCAGATCCAGCCCGGCGGCCGCGCGTTCTTCGCCGCACTCGGGCTCGTGCTCGGCTTCGAACTGGTGGTCGCTCCGGCGATGTTCGGCTGGCTGTTCCTGGTCGACCACGCGCAGCGGCGCGAAGACGGGCTGCCAGCAGCCCTCGCGCAGCGCTGGACGCCGTGGGTCGTCGCCGCCGCCCTGTTGTACGGCGCGGTCGTGCTGGCGCTCGGCTGCCTGCTCGGGCGCCGCAACTACCGGCGGCTGCTGACGCCGGTCTGAGAGCCTGAGAGAAGATCAGGATACAGGCTCTCAGGTTGCCCTCTGTGGCCGCATTCGCTGCCACGCAGAGTCACCACCCCGTTGCGCTCACGGCTTGCGGGCGGCTTGGTCCTGCTTGCGCAAGCGCCGCCGCCCCAGCAGCAGCTGCTGCTCGAGGTGTTCGCGCTGCGCCGTGTAGAAGGCGCGCAGGAAGCGTTCGTGCCGCTCGCCGATCGCCGCCGGATCGGCCCAACCGATGCGACCGCAGATGCTCTTCGTCACGGCGCGCAGCGTGCGCTGCGCATCGGGGGTGTTCGCCTTGCGCAACACGTCCTCGAGCACCGTCAGTTCGTGCTCGCCATAGACCGTCAGTTGCGCGGCCGTGAACTGGAACTCCGCGGCGCGACTCGGCGCCGATGGCGTCGACTTGCTGTCGGCGAGGTCGCGCATCAGTGCCGCCGGCGGCGACACGACCACGCGCGTACCGGCGAGCAGGTCGCCGATGCGCAGCCGCAGCGGGTTGGTCAGCGGGAAGAACAGCAGCAGCAGGATCCACGCCGACGCGACGATGCGCACGACGCCATGGTGTTCGCCGAACAGCGCGTCGGGGTTCAGCAGCAGCATCAGCGGCAGGAACAGCTCGACTTCGCGCGTCAGGTTGCGCGCCAGCAGGATCTCGGTCGTCAACGGCCCGCCGTCGGCGCGGATCACGCGCAGATGCAGGCGGCGCTTGCCCGGCGTGCTGCCGTAGCCGCGCGTCTCGCACCAGATGAAGTAGCCGTGGCGCACCACGAAGAAGACGAGCATCAGGCCACCGAGCCCCGAGAGCAGCGTGAGCAGCAGCCCCGCCACGAACATGAGCACGCCGACCAGCGCGAGATCGAGCGCCAGCGCGACCAGCCGTTCGCTGGCGGCGGCGGTGCGGAAGCGCAGCTCGACGCCTTCCGGGCTGCGCACCGACTGCTGGATCGCGGTGTCGCGGATCATGCGCGGCGCCGCCCGGCGAAGCCGAAGTACGCCGACCACGCGATCGCGAACACCACGGCGAGCGTGTAGCGCATCGGCACGCTCTGCACGACCTGCCGGAACACGCCTTCGACGAAGCCGGCGATCAACAGCATCAGCACGCTGCCGGCGACCACCGCACCCATGCGCCGGCCGGCATCCGCCAGTGCTTCGAGGCGCGTGCGCTGACCCGGGAAGACCAGCTGCTGGCCGATCGCGAGACCGGCGGCGCCACACAGCACGATCGCCAGCAACTCGGTGACGCCGTGCGGCAGGATCCACGACCACCATTCGACGGCGAGCCCGCGTTCGTGGAACAGCGCCGTCATCGCGCCGAGCAGCATGCCGTTGTAGAGCAGCATCAACACGACCGGCAGGCCGAACACGAAGCCGATGCCGTAGGTCAAGATGCCGACCGACGAGTTGTGCGTGAACAGGAACGTCGCGAAGGTCAGCAGGCCCTGCTCCTCGGCATCGTCGGCGAACAGCGTCTTGCGCAGCGCCTCGGTCGACGCGGCCGGATCGCGACCGCTGGCCATGCCGGCATCGACGAACAGGTAGTAGGTGTCGCTGTCGCTGCGCACCATCGCGTAGGCGAGCGCGCCGCCGAGCACCACCAGCGCCGCCGCCACCGCGACGTGCCACGCGATCGACCGCACCGCGGTCGGGAACCCGACCAGCAGCCACGGCAGCACCACTTCGTGCAGCCGGCGCTTCGGCGCATAGACGACCAGGTAGGCGCGCGCCGCCAGCGACTCGAGGTAGTCGCGCAGGTTCTGGTCGAGCACGGACGAACGCGCCACGCCGAGCGACGACAGCACCGCGCGGTACAGCACCGGCAGGCGCGCCACCTTCTCGGCGCCGAGCGACGACAGGCCGTCGCGCTCGACGCGCTTCACCAGCGCATCGAGCTCCTGCCACGCCGCCTGCCGCTCGCGGCGGAACTGCACCGACCACGGCGAGCCGTCGTTGCCGCTCACAGCAGTTCCCTCCGCTTCATCTGCAGGTAGCGCTGGATCAGCCCGGCGTCGAGCGAGCCGACCTCGGTGTCGAGCACCTGCGCGCCGGCGGCGCGGATGCGCTCGAGCACCAGCAGCCGCTCGCGATGGATCTCCTCGGCGACCACCGCGCGGTGCACGTCCTCGATCGTCGCCGGCTCGTGCGCGGCCAGCGTCGCCAGCAGCGGATCGCGCATCGCGACGAACAGCAGCAGGTGCCGCCGCGCCAGCCAGCCGACGTTGCGCAGCATCAGCTCGGCCGTGACGCTGTCGACGAAGTCGGTGAACAGCACCACCAGCGTGCGCCGCCGCAGGCGCTGCAGCAGATCCGTCATCGCCAGCGTGAAGTTGGTCTCCGCGTCGGAGTACTCGAGCCCGGCCAGCCGTTCCTGGATGGCCGCCAGCGCGTGCACGCCGGCCTGCGGCACCAGCGCCTTCTGCGGCTGGTCGGCGAAGCTGTAGAGGCCGACGCGATCGCCGGTGCGCAGGCACACGAAGGCGAGCTGCAGTGCGGCGAGGATCGCGTGGTCGAGCCGCGGCATGCCGGCCAGCGGCTCGCCCATCAGCCGGCCCGCGTCGACGCACAGCATCACCGCGTGGTCGCGCTCGGCGCGGAAGTCGCGGCACAGCACTTCGCGGTGGCGGGCGGTCGCCTTCCAGTCGATCGCGCGGCGATCCATGCCCATCACGAACTCGCGCAGCGAATCGAAGTCGCTGCCTTCGCCGAGGAACCGCTCGACCTTCAGGCCGGTGCTGAACTCGCGGTTCTCGACCATGCGCGCGGCGCGCTGGCGCACGGCCCGCACGTTGGTCACCACGCGGATGCGCTCGGTGAGCGGCTGCTGCACCTCGCACCACAGCAGGCCGAGCGGCCCGACCCAGCGCGCGTGGCAGGCGACGAGGCGCAGCGGGCCGCGCCGGGACGGGCGCAGCGGCAGTTCGGCGCGCGCCGGTTCGCCACCGCGCACCTGCAGCAGCGCCGGCGGCAACGGCTCGCAGGCGCCTTCGATCTCGACGTGCACCTCGGCATCGATCACCCGCGCCGACGCCGCGGCCACCACCAGGGCCGCCGCATCGCCGAAGTGCAGCACCAGCGGCGCCTGCACCGACAGCTGCACCTGGCCCGGTGTCGGCAGCAGCGCCAATTCCACCGCCAGCACGATCATGAACACGACGATGGCGGCGAGCCACGCCCACCACAGGTCGGCCGCACCGAACAGGGTCGGCGACGCGGCGAACAGCAGTCCGCCGGCGAACACGCCGAGGCATCGCCGCGTCGGTCGCATCAGCGCGGCGCCTTGATCTGCTGCACGAGCTGCTCCACCACGGCGGTGGCCAGCAGGCCTTCGATCTCGGCCGCGGGCGTCAGCACGACGCGATGCGCCAGCAGCGGCACGGCGAGCTGCTGCACGTGGTCCGGGATCACGTAGTCCATGCCCTGCACGGCAGCGAGCGCGCGCGCCGCGGCCGCCAGCATGTTGCTCGCGCGCGGCGACGCGCCGCAGCGCAGCGCCGGGTGTTCGCGCGTCGCCCGCACGACATCGACCAGGTAGTTGCCGACATCGGCCTCCAACCGCACGGCGTGCACCGCCTGCCGCGCCGCCTGCAGGAACGCGGTATCGGCCACCGGCTGCAGCCCGAAGCTGTCGAGGTCGGGCACGGCGCGGCCGTGCACCGACGCCATGCGCAGTTCCTCGTCGCGGCTCGGATAGCCGACGCGCAGCTTCAGCAGGAAGCGGTCGAGCTGCGCCTCGGGCAGCGGGTAGGTGCCTTCCTGCTCGATCGGGTTCTGCGTCGCCACGACGAAGAACGCATCGCCGAGCGCGTGCGTGGTGCCATCGAGCGTGACCGAACGCTCCTGCATCGCCTCGAGCAGCGCCGACTGCGTCTTCGGTGGCGTGCGGTTGATCTCGTCGGCCAGCAGCAGCTCGGTGAAGATCGGCCCGCGGCTCAGCGTGAACCGCCCGCTCTGGAAGTCGAACAGGCTGGTGCCGAGCACGTCCGCGGGCATCAGGTCCGGCGTGAACTGCACGCGCCGGAACTCGAGCCGCAGCGACCGCGCGAGGCAGCGCGCCAGCAGCGTCTTCGCCGTGCCGGGCACGCCCTCGAGCAGCACGTGGCCGGCGGCCAGCCACGCCGCGAACAGCAGTTCGACGTGCGCGTCCTGTCCCATCACGACGCGCGCGATCTGTTCGCGCACGGTCTTCGATACGGCGGCGATCTCAGTGACCTGCATGCATCATCTCCTCGGTCCAACGACGGATCTGGCGAGCCAACGACACGGCCTCGGCACGCGGCACCTCGACGGCATCACGCGCGAGCAGTTTCTGCAGTTGCTGCCGACGCTCCGGGTCGGCGATGCGGCGCAACACGAAGTCGCGGCACGCTTCGTCGCCGAGGCCGCGCGGCGCGTGCAGCGCCTCGGCGGTGCGGCGCATGCGCTGGCGCGCGTAGCGGCGCAGCGACGGCCCGTGGCTGCCGGCGCGCCGCAGCAGCGCTGCGGTGTTGTCGATCAGGAACCGCTTGCCGGCGGCGATCGCGGCCGGCGCCGCATTGATCGGCCCGAACCGCCCACTGGCGATCCACAGCACCAGCGCGGTCAGCAGCAGCAGGTGCACGACGATCAGCACGGCGGGAAAGCGCCCGGCCGCGTGCCAGATGCTCGGTTCGAGCGCGTGCCCGTGCAGGGTCTCGTCGAACACGAAGGCGCCGTCGCGGCGCAGGTGGCGGAGGATCGCCAGCACGGTGGCGGCGTTGCTGCCGCGCGCGAGGCCGTGGTTGGCGAGCAGATCGGGATCGCTGAGCACGACGACGCTGCCGAGGCGACCGAGCAGCACGCCTTGGTCGCACCACAGGATCGGTTCGACGCGGGCGGGATCGAGCAGCTGGAACGGCGGCTGCAGCTCCACTTCGATCGGCCACTCGCCGGGCCCATGCCAGGGGCCACCGATCGCTTCGGGGCGCAGCAGGCGTGGCGCGGTCTCGTCGATGCACTCGCCGATCTGGTCGAGCACGGCGGTGACCTCGCTGGTCGGCATCACCTCGACACTGCCGACCCAGTTCGGCTTGCGCGGATCGATGTTCCCGGTGCGCTTGGGCAGCACGACCAACGTCGCGGGCGCCGACTCGATCCAGCCGGTGAGCCGCGCCGAATCGGTCTTCGACAACTCCTGCGGCTCGGCGACGACCAGCAGGCCACATGGCCCGAGCGCGCGCGCCATGCGCATCTGCACGACCACTTCACCCTCTTCGCGCAGCAGCCGGATCAGGCCGCGATGGCCGATCGCGGAACGGCTGTAGCCGTCGGCGCCGATCGACCGGCGGCTGGACTCCTGCCCCGGCGTCGCCAGCAGGTAGAAACCCGCCAGCAGCGACAACAGGGCGCCGAGTGCCAACCAGCGCATGCGCGCCGCGGCGAAGGGCTTCACTTCGGGGTCCGGCACGCGCCCTCCCATTGCTGCAGGTGCCCGCGCGAAGCGTCGTAGACGGCGCGGTCCGCCGGCCAGCCGCCGAAGTGCACGCGTTCGACCACGCCGACCAGCTGGGCCAGGTCCTCCACCGGAACGGCCTGCGCCCGCACGCGCCGCAGCAGTTCGCGCGCGGTCAGGTGCAGCGGTGCGGCACCACCGCGCGCGACCCACGAAGCGATCGCCGCGCGCAGCAGCGCGTGCACCGCGGCCGCGAAGTCGCCGGCCTGCG
>CAMAUH010000032.1 GCA_945861365.1 Candidatus Kuenenia stuttgartensis | reverse complement strand
CACGCAGCAACACGGCGCGCGGCGGCGAATGGTAAGAAAGGCGAGTGCCCGCCCCCCTCCGCTTCACCCGCCGCTTCCTCGACGAACTGCCCGGCGACACCGACACCACCCCGTACCCACGCCCGGTCGTCGGCGCGCTGTGGTCGCGCATCCAACCCACACCCGTCAGCAACCCGCGCCTGCTCGCGTGGTCGCGCCCGATCGCGCACGAACTCGGCCTCGATGACGAACGCGTGCGCGACCCGGAGACCGCGCGCGTGCTCGGCGGCAACGCGCTGTGGCCGGGAATGGCACCGTACGCCGCCAACTACGGCGGCCACCAGTTCGGCAACTGGGCTGGCCAGCTCGGCGACGGCCGCGCGATCGTGCTCGGCGAACTCGTGCGCCCCGATGGTGCTTGCAGCGAACTGCAGCTGAAGGGTGCTGGCCCCACCGCGTACTCGCGCCGCGGCGACGGCCGCGCCGTGCTGCGTTCGTCGATCCGCGAGTTCCTGTGCAGTGAAGCGATGCACAACCTCGGCGTGCCGACCACGCGCGCGCTGTCACTGGTCGCGACCGGCGACGCGGTCGTGCGCGACATGTTCTACGACGGCCGCCCGCAGCAGGAGCCGGGCGCGATCGTGTGCCGCGTGGCGCCGTCGTTCCTGCGCTTCGGCAACTTCGAGCTGCCGAGTTCGCGCGGCGACGGGAAGTTGCTGACCACGCTGACCGACTTCGCGTTGCGCCACTTCTTCCCCGAGCTCGGCGCACCCGGCCGCGACAGCTACCGCGCGCTGCTGCACGAGGTCGCGGCGCGCACCGCGCGGCTGATCGCGCACTGGCAGGCGGTCGGCTTCGTGCACGGCGTCATGAACACCGACAACCTGTCGCTGCTCGGCCTGACGATCGACTACGGCCCGTACGGCTGGGTCGACGACTACGACCTCGGTTGGACGCCGAACACCACCGACGCGGGCCAGCGGCGCTACGCGTTCGGCAACCAGCCCGGCGTCGGTCTGTGGAACGTGGCGCGGCTCGGCGAAGCGCTGCTGCCGCTGCTCGGCGACGACGAGCGCGAGGTCGAGCAGGTGCTGACGCACTACCAGCAGGCGTACGGAACGGCCGCGACGACGCACTTCGGCGCCAAGCTCGGCATCACGTTCGCCGGCGACGACGACGTGGCGCTGATCACCGAGTTGTCCGAGTGGCTGCAGCAGCACGGCATCGACATGACGCTGTGGTTCCGTGGGCTGGCACCGTTGGTGCTCGCCGACGCAGCGCCGACGGCGATGCCGGCGGGACTGCTGGCGACCGCGTACCAGCCGCTGGATGCCGACGCTGTCGCCGGCGGCCTGCGCTGGCTGCAGCGCTGGTGGCAGCGCGTGCGCAGCGAAGGGCGCGCACCCGCGAGCGTGGCCTCGGCCATGCAGCGTGCGAACCCGAAGTACGTGCTGCGCAACTGGCTCGCGCAGGAAGCGATCGACGCGGCGCACGCCGGGGAACTCGGCAAGGTCGAGCGCCTGCTGCACGTGATGCAGCGGCCGTACGACGAACAGCCCGAGCACCAGGAACTCGCGCAGAAGCGGCCGGATTGGGCGAAGGACAAGCCGGGCTGCTCGGCGCTGTCGTGCAGCTCCTGAGGCCTGCCATGCATCGCGCGCTCACGCTGCTCGCCGAGAGCCGGCCGTAACGGGCACTTCGCCGCCGACCAGCGAGGCCTCACCCATCGCGCAGCAGCGCCGCGACCTGCTGCCAAAGCGTGCGCCAGTCCGCCGCCTCCTGCGTCGGCAGCGCCGCCAACCGTGCTGCATCACGCACGCTGGCGAGCAGTGGGTCGCGCTGTGCTGCCAGCACCACCTGCTTCACGTCGGGGTTGTCGCCGAGTTGGGTGCGCCATCGCTGGAGCTCGTCGACCAGCCATTCGCGCGCCTGTTCCCGCAACTGCGCCCGTTCGGCTTCCGGCACGATTTCGCCAGCAGGCGCCTGCCGCGCCGCCTGCTGCACCGCGCAGCGGGCCGCGTGGTAGCGGCAACTCGCCGTCTCCAGCAGCCCGGGATGCGCGGCGAACCCGCGCTCCAAGGCGCGCAGCGCCAGCGCGAAGTCGCCGCGCCCCAACGCGAACTCGGCCGCGGCGCCGATGTCCATGGGCGTGGCGGCAGCGCGTTCGCCGCGCGCGATCGCCAGCAGTTCGTCCAGGCGGTCGACCTCCGGCTGCAGGGAAGCGATGTGCTTCTGTACGTTCGCGAGCCATTGGCGACTGAAGGCGTCGGTGTTCTTCATCCACGTCGCCTCGGCACGTCGCATTGCAGCCAGCGCAGCTTCGTAGCGACACTCCTCGAACAGCCGCATGGCGAGGTTGAAGTTCAGCGGTGCGTGGTTCGGATCGATGGCCAGCCCTCGCTGCAGGATCTCCACGGCGCCGGCGCCATCGCCCTGGTGGTGGAGGGCGATGCTGAGGCTGTTGCAGGTCACCAGGTCGTTCGGCTGCAGTTGCAACGCGGTGCGATAGCTGGCGATCGCTTCGTCGATCCTGCCCTGGTCGGCCAGCAGGTCGCCGAGGTTGGTGTACGAGTCACTGAAATCCGGCTGCAGTTCGATGGCGCGCCGCAAGGCAGCGGCGGCTTCCTCTTGCCGGCCAAGGTCCATCAGCAGGGAGCCCAGGTCGTTGTGCGCCTTCGCGTAGCCAGGGTCCAACGCGATGGCCTGCCGCAGGCTGCGTTCGGCGCCGACGCGATCGCCCTGGTCCCTGAGGATGAGGCCGAGGCTGAGGTTGACGACCGCGTTGCGCTCGTCGATCGCCAACGCATCGCGGATGCACGCGGCCGCTTCGTCGAGGCGCCCCTGCATGCGCAGCAATGCAGACAGGTTGGTGTGCACCAGCTGCGACTCCGGCCGCAGCGCCCGGGCGACGCGGTAGTGCGTCTCCGCAGCGGGCAGATCGCCCTCCATGAGCAGCAGCGAAGCCAGATCGAAGGCGGCGCTGAAGTCGGTCGGGTGCTCGTTGGCTGCGAGCCGCACCACCTGCACGGCCTGGCTGCGCGACCCGGCCAGATCGAACGCACGCGCCAGCAGGTGCAGGCTGATCGCCGGCAACTTCGTCACGTCGAACTCGGTCCGCAGTGCCTCCACGCTGGCCAGGGTGGGTTTGCTTCCGCCGAGCAGGACGCGCAGGCGGTTGCGCAACGGGTCGGGGTCGAGCGCCATCGCGATCGTCTGCAGCAGCCGCGCCTGTTCGCCTTCCGGGCCGCCGCCGTGCAGGCGCAACGGCCAGTGGACCCAGTCGTCGATCGCCACCGCCAGCTCGATGCTCAGCGGCCCCGCCAGCGCCTGCCGCGCGGCCTCGACGCCGAGCGACGTCAATTCGCGACCACCGAGGTACTCGGCGAACGCAGCGCCGTAGACCTGCTGGTAGCGCGCCGCCACGAGCGGCTGCGCCTTGGCCAACGGCATCTGCATGCGGATGCGCACCGAGAAGTCGTCGAGTTCGGGCCGTGCCGCGACGAGCCGTGCCTGCATCGCGGCGTTCTTCGCGGCGAGGGCGCGCACCGAAGCCGCCGCGTCGCGCTGCCCACGCACCGCCGCGAGCAGCGTCTCCGCCTGCGCCCGCGCCGTCGCCGTGACATCGTCCTCCTGGGCCAGCGCGTGTGCGCGTTCGGCAGCGTCCAGCGCCCGATCCCAATCGGCGGCACTGGCGTCGCGCGCCCGGACCTCGGCGAGACGCACGTTGGCCTCGCCCACCGCGGCGGCGACGCGCTGGCCCGCACGTTCGCCACGCTCGCGTGCCTGCTGCGCGAACACCGCGTAGCCGCCGCCGCCCAGCAGCAGCAGCAACACCGCGGCGACCGCCGCGACCAGCGTGGTGCGGGCGCGCCCCTTCGCCTCCGCCGCCTGCAGCTGCGCCTGCCGCGCGCGTTCTTCGACCGACGACAGGTAGGCGGCGATCGCGTCGGCGACCTCCTTGCCCGAAGCCGGCCGCGCGGTGCGGGCCGGCGCGAGGCAGCCACGGCACAGCTCGACCAGCGGCGCGTCGACACCGGATTGCTCGAGCCGCGCGTGGACGCGCGACATGTCGGCGCGAGCCGCCTGCAGGATCACGTCGCCATCCTGTTCCAGGTACGGCGGCGCACCGGTCAGGATCTCGCACAGGATCGCGCCGAGACCGAACACGTCGCTGCGCTCGTCGAGGTTCTCGACATCGCCGAGGGCCTGCTCCGGCGGCATGTAGGCCGGCGTGCCGAACATCGAACCGGCCACCGACTGCGAGCCGCGCGCAGGATCCGAACGCACCGTGGCGATCACGCTCTGCGAGGCCTGCTTCGGCTTCGCGTCGCGCGCCCCACGCCCAGGCTGCAGCACCTTGGCGAAACCCCAGTCGACGACCTGCACCTCGCCGAAGCTGCCGATCATCACGTTCGCCGGCTTCAGGTCGCGATGCACGACGTTGCGCGCGTGCGCGTAGGCCAGCGTCTGGCAGATCTGCTCGAACACGGCGAGGAAGCGCCGCCGGTCGTCGGCGGGCTGCGCGCGCCGACCGAGCAGCACGGCCAGCGTCTCGCCCTTGACGAGCTTCATGGCGAAGTACGGCCGTTCACCGTGCTGCAGGCCGATCTCGTAGACCGGCACGATGCCGGGGTGCTGCAGCTGGCCGCCGATCTGCGCCTCCTCGATGAAGCGCTCGAGGATCTCCGGACGGCTCGCGTACTCCGGGCGCAGCACCTTCATCGCCACGTCGCGGCCGAGGTCCTGGTCGCGGCCCTTGTAGACGACGCCGACACCACCGCGCCCGATCTCGCCGAGCACCTGGTAGCGACCCGACGGGTCGCGCAGGGCCTTCGTCTCGTCGTCGATCTTCACCGGCGCGTCGCTGTCGTCGTTGCCGCGCAGGTGCAGGTCCAAGCGCGAGCCGGTCATCCGCTGCAGGATGTGCAGCAGGCTCGGGCGCGTGGCAGGCGTGCCGCCGAACGCCGCGCGCATGCCGGCATCGAGACCATCGGGAGGCGTGGCTTCAGGTTCCATGACGGGCTCCATGTCGGCACTTCGCCGCGACCGCGGCTTTCCTCGCGGCGTTCCGGGAAATCGGCGCGGTCATGCCAGCATCGCCAGCAGGCGCCGGCATTCGTCGTCGAGTTCGGCCTCGGAACGCACCGAGTGGAAGGCGACGACCTGGCGCAGACACAGACGGAACTCGTCGCGCGCGCGCGCATAGGCGCGGTGCACGGCATCGGGGTCGGTGCCCCAACGGGCGGCGATGTCCCGCACCGGCAGGTCGGCGCCGAAACGCAGCCGCAGCAGCTCGACGCGCAACCGCGCCCCGTCGTCGGTCGCCCGCTGCGCCATCAGCTCGGCCGCTTCCTTCATCAGCGACTGCGCCCACGAACGGTCGAACAGCCGCGACACGCCGAGGGCCGGGTCGACCAGCTCCTCCAGCTCGACGTCCCCGGTGCGGACGGCACGCTCGCGACCACGCCCTTCGAGGCGCAGCGCGACGTTGCGCACCACGCCGTACAGGAAGCCGCGGAAGTCCCCGGTTCCCTGGTCCGCGCGGCCGAGTGGGCCACCGGCCCGGAAGCACTCGAGGAACACGTCCTGCACGGCATCGTCGACGTCGTTCGCCAGCGGGCCGCCGCGCCAGCGCGCCGCCAGGAACGCGCGCACCAGCGGCAGGTAGTTGCGGCCGAAGGTCGAGCGCGCGCCCGCGTCACCGGTCGCGGCGCGCTGGATGAGGCTCCAACAGGTGTCGACACCAGGCTCCGAGGGCACTGCCGGATCTTGCGCGTTGCACCGGTCGAGCGGCAAGGGTCGGGAGCCGCCAGGAAATCCGGGAATGTCGCGAGGAGAACGCGCGGGCGCAGGAAGTGGGGATGAGCCGGCCGTCGCGCCGCGCGAACCAACCAAGGCCAAAGCCCCCATGAACCTCACCTTGTCCTCTGCCCCCCTTTCGTTCGCCATGGCCGTTGCCATGGCCGTCACTGCTGCCGCGCAGAACCTCGTCGAAGTCGGCCCGCTGCCCGGCGGCACCTGGTCGCAGGCAATCGGCGCCAGCGCCAACGGCAACGTGGTGATCGGCAACAGCTCCGGCCCCACCGGCGATTTCGCGTTCCGCATCGTCGACAACGGCGCGCCGCAGGACCTCGGCGTGTTGCCCGGGGCCTTCGCGATGTACGCCATCGCCGTCAGCGGCAACGGCCGCACCGTGGTCGGCTTCACGTTCGGTGCCCCCAGTGGCGAGGCCTGGCGGTGGTCGGTGAACGGCGGCCTGCAGGCGCTGCCGAGCTTGCCGGGCTCGCTCCTCGGCGCCGCTGCCTACGGCGTCAACCAGGACGGCACGCTGGTGTGCGGCACCAGCAGCTCCCCGGACGGCGATCGCGCCGTCCGCTGGACGCAGAACGGCATCCAGAACCTCGGCACGCTGCCGGGCGGTGCCTACTCCTTCGCCTACGCGATCAGCCGCAACGGCCACGCCGTCACCGGCCTCAGCGATTCCCCGAACGGCGAACGCGCGATCCGGTGGACGGCCGCCCAGGGCATGCGCGAACTCGGCGGGCTGCAGCCCGGCGATTGGTCGGCCGGTTTCGCGATCAGCCGGAACGGCAACGTGGTCGTCGGCTACAGCGGCCTCAGCCAGGTCCGCTGGGTCGGCAACGGCCCGGCGCAGGACCTCGGGAAACTGCCCGGCGGCGGCTTCGGCAGCGCCTACTCCTGCAGCGGCAACGGCCAGTTGGTCGGCGGCGTCGGCGAAGACGCGAACGGCCTGTTCTGCGCGACGCTGTGGAGCCCGGCGCTCGGCATGCGCAAGCTGGAGGACGTGCTCAGCATGCTGCAGATCGATTGCACCGGCTGGACGTTCGACGTCGTCACCGGCATCTCGAGCGACGGCTACACGCTGACCGGCATGGGCACGTTCGACGGCGAAGGCCGCGGCTTCGTGGTCAACCTGCCCGGTCCGTGTGGCCCCGGTGGTGTGCACCACGGCCAAGGCAATGGCTAGCCGCAGGAGGGTCGCCGCGGCCCCTTGCGATCCGCGGCTGCGCTCTCAGTAGCGCAACGGCAGCACGCTGGCGCCATCCGGGCCCAGCGTGATGACGAACAAGCGATCGAACTCGTCGTCGGCGACCTTCACTTCGCCTGGCACACCGAGCGCCTTGCACAGCGCCGGCACCGTGTTGCTGTGGCCGCAGACCAGCACGGTCTGGCCGAGGTGCGCGCGCTGCAACTTGCGCGCGAGCGCCGTGCCGTCCGCGGCCGGCAACACCGTCGGCGCCAGCGAACGCTGCGCGCACAGCGGCGCGATGGTGCCCTGCGTGCGCTGGAACTCGGTCGCGTACGCAGCGGTGATCGGCAGATCGCGCAACGCCTTCGCCAGCGTCTCGGCGCGCGCGCGACCGGCGTCGCTGAGCGCGGCATCGGTGCTGGCGTCGACCTTCTCGGCGTGGCGCACGACGACGATCGTCGTCACCGCCGGCGCCTTGCCCTCGGCGAACGCGCGGATGCGCTGCGTGACGCCGCCGGCGAGGTCGTTCGGGATCGGGATCGTCAGGTCGTACTGGCGCAGCACCCACCGCTCGCCGCGCTTGACCAGCACGCCGGTGCCGCGGCATTCGCCATAGCCGCTGTTGGCGATCACTTCGTCGAACCACGCGACCGTGTCACCCGGCTCCATCGTGATGTGGCGCTGCAGCGGGAAGTACGTCCACGCTTCCGCACGCTGGAAGTACGGCATCGCGTAGGCGCGGAACGAAGCACCGGTCCAGCGCTCGCTGAGGTCGGTGCCGAGGAACACCGCGTCGTCGGGCAGGATCGCGAAGTAGCGGTCCTCGTCGCCCTTCGCCGCCGCGTCGTGGAAGTCGTCGAGCGTGCGCGCGACGTCGGCGGCTGCGCCCGCGAACTCACGCTCCGCGCGCAACGTGTCGAAGTGGCGCTGGCGCGCCGCCGCGTCGCCATCGGGCAGCACATGCACGCGCCGCGCGGGCAGCTTGCGCAGCTTCGTACGCATGGCGTCCTGTCCATCACCGATGGCCGTGAAGGTCTGGAACTCGTGCCGATGCACAGCCAACAACTCAGCGATCTCGCCGAAGTCATCGCATACGGCCACGTGGAAGGAGCCTTGGGCCACCCGATAGTCCTTGCGAACCTGGGCAAGCAGCTTCGGCAGCGATGTGGCGAGAGGGGCCTCCCCTCCCTGCCCCACGACAACGCCCCCCAGCTTCGCCACACCGCCACCACAGATTGGCGCCAGCACCACGAAGCCGGCGCGCGCAGCGTCGGCGCCCACGTCACGCATGCGAGCTTCGGTTGTCGCAGCATCCACGCTCCGACCTGGCAAGAGCACCAGCACCGGCAGCCACGCGTTCGGCTCCATCGCGGCAGGCTTCTGCACCAGATACTCGACCACGAATGCGCTGGTCGCGACCTCGATGCTGCCATCCAGAGGCGGCAACTCCTGCGCGCGCGAGCCCACCGACAGGAACGCCACGACCAGAACCGACCACAGCGCGCGATGCAGCATGCGCCCTGTCTACCCGCCCGCATCACGTTCGCCCACTCCAGCCGTGCTCCACGACGCGCCGGCAGCCACGATGCGGCGATGCTGCGATCGCTGCTCACCGTCGCGTTCCTCCCATTCGCGCTGCTCGCCCAGACGCCCGCCGCCCCCGCCGCGCCGGCCACCCCAACACCCGCCGGCCACCGCGTACTGCTGCAAGGCAACGGCCGCCTCGCGATCCTCGACCTGCGCGGCGAGGTCGAATGGGAGATGCCGTGGGGCGGCATCCACGACGTGCATCGCCTCGCCAACGGGCACGTGATGGTGCAGGAGAAGATGACGCGCGTCGTCGAGATCGATCCCGCGACGAAGAAGGTCGTGTGGAGCTACGACGCGGCCAAGGAGAACGGCAACGCCGGCAAGCGCGTCGAAGTGCACGCGTTCGTGCCGCTCGCCGATGGCAACCTGCTGGTCGCCGAGAGCGGCCCGTCGCGCTGCATCACGATCGATCGCACGGGCAAGCTGCTGCACACGCTGCCGCTGTCGGTGAAGGCGCCCGATGCCCACCGCGACACGCGCCTCGTGCGGCGTCTGGGCAACGGCAACGTGCTCGCGTGCCACGAAGGCGACGGCGCCGTGCGCGAGTACGACGGCACGAGCGGCAAGGTGGTGTGGGAGTTCGCGGTGCCGATGTTCGGCAAGGAAGCGAAGGGCGGGCATGGGCCGGAAGCGTTCGGCAACCAGGTGTTCGGCGCGCTGCGGCTGCCGTCGGGCAACACGCTCGTCGCGACCGGCAACGGCCACTCGGTGCTCGAGGTGAACGCCAAGGGCGACATCGTGTGGTCGCTGCAGCAGCGCGACCTGCCCGGCATCGTGCTCGCGTGGGTGACGACGCTCGAGGTGCTGGGCAACGGCCACTACGTGATCGGCAACTGCCACGCGGGCAAGGGCCAGCCGGTGCTGGTCGAGATCGATCCGAAGGACAAGCGCGTGGTGTGGACGCTCGACGCGCACGACCGCTTCGGCGACTCGGTGTCCAACTCGCTGCTGCTCGACGTGCAGAGCTTGCGGTGACGGCGACAGGGGCGACTCGGAAGCACGCTTTCGAGCAACCCGAGCCGCGTCAGCCAGCTCCACCCGCGTACGACCGCCCCGCCAACACCCGCACCTGCTCCTCCCGCGCCATCCGCGCCGCCAGGAACGGATACAGCAGGTTCCGTTCGCGCAGATCGTGGTGCAGCACCAGGTTCTTGAACGTCGCCTGGCGATCGAACAGCTCCAGCAGCGCTGCATCGTCGCGCCGTTCGCACAGCGCGCGCACCCGCACCACGAAGTCGTCGACGAACGTGCGCAGGTTGCGGTGCTCGCCGAGGAACAGCTTCACCGGCGCATCGGTCGCGTCGCCACCGAGCTCGACGTAGCGAGGCAGCACCATCGCTTCCTCGTCGGCAGCGTGCGCGAACAGGTGCTCGCGGTAGGCGGCGAGATGACGCGCGGCGGTCGCGAAGTCGCGATCGAGCAGCGCCACCTGGTGCGCGAAGAACGTGCGCGCCAGCTCGTCGTGCAGGCCCATCATCGCGCTGGCCAGATCGTGGTCGTTCACGCGCTCCACGATGCGCGGGCGCACCCGCTCAGTGCAACCGCAACAGCGCCTTCTCCTTGTCGCCGAGCTGCGGCGGCTCGGCGCGGCCGAGCTTGCTGAAGTCGGCCCGGAACGTCACCACCGACTCGTCCTTGGCCGGCTTCCGCTTCGGGAAGCCCTTCTTCCACACCACAGGGGCGTCAGCCTTCTCTTCTTCCTCCTCCTTCTCATCCTCTTTCTCTTCTTCGACCACGCCCTGGCCGTTCACGGCGATCGCGACCTGCATGCCGCCGAACATGCCGTTCTTCTCGTAGACCTTCGCCGCGAAGCGCAGCACGTCGCCGGACTCGTCGATGGAGAACGCCAGGTAGACCGTGTGGTCGACCTGCGGCATCGGCATGCCGCCCACGCCGCCGAACATCACGAAGCCACCGCCACCGGCCGCCGGCAGCACACCGCTGTCCATGAACTCGGTCGCGGCATCCCCGTCGAGTTGCAGCGACAGGATCGTCACCGGCTTGCTGGCGACCTCGCCGGCTTCGACGTGCACGACGGCGCGCGCTTCAGCGGGCAGTTCCTGCAGCAGCGCGAACAACAGCGCCGGGTCGAGCGTGAACGGCGCCGGCTTGCCCGCCCCGAGCTTGCTGGCGCGCAGCTTCCAGCCATCGCCGACCTTGGCCAGCATGCGGCCGTTCGCCTTCACGTAGTCGCTACCGTCGTGCTCGCCCCACACGACCTCACGGTGCCAACCGCCCTTCACCTCGGTGTCGCCACCGCCGAACGGCATGCCGGCACCGCGCATCATCGCCGCGTCCTGGCTCTCGCTCGTCGAGAACGAACCGCGGCCATAGGCGGCCATCTTCGCGATCGCCTGCTCGACCACCTTGGCGGCCTCCGGCGAATTGGCCGCCGGCAACGGCACCGCGGCAGCGGGCGGCGCTGTGGGCTTGGTGGGCTCCTGCGCGAACAGGGCGAGGGTCGAGAGGGCGAACGCGAGCGTGCTGCGGATCATCGGCGGGATCGTGTGGGGAACGGGCGCGCGCCAACGCGGCGCGTCCGCGAATCCTCCACGTTCTCGCCGATCGGGGCTACTTGCCGGCCTTGCCCTTCGGCTCCGGAACGGTGACGCGCAGGCCGCCCTTGCCGCTGGCGAGTTCGACCACCAGCGAGCCCTTGGTCAGCTTCGCCGACACCAGTTCGACCACCGGCTTCTCGCCGTCGATCTTGATCTCGCTCGCTTCGACCTTGCCCGTCGTCGTCAGCGACGGGTCCGGCGTCGCGGCCGGCGCGCCGGGCATGCCGGAACCGACCTGCGGCCAAGGCACCAGCTTCGCTTCGCTGTCGCCGACGAAGAGGTTCCAGCCCTCCTTGTCGTCCTTCGACAGCGCCGCGATCGGCGCCTCGGTCTTGCCGCGGCCGTCGATGTGGGCAGCCGGCAGGCTGAACACCGTGAGCTTCCACGCGCCGACGCTGACGGTCTTGTTGCCCGGCACGGTGAACGCGCCCTTCCACTCGTGCTCGCCGAACTGCACGACGAAGTTCGCCGGCTGGTTGCCGTTCACGGCCGCGCCGTTCTTCGGCAGGTCGATGACGAGCTTCTTGGCAGGCTTGTCGAGCTTGTTGAGCGGTCCTTCGACGCGGAACTCGCTGCCGACGGCGATGGCGCAGCTCGCCTCGCCGACGCGGTTCAGCATGATCACGTAGTTGCCGGGCGCCAGCACGCGGTCGCCCGCGATCACGGGAACCAGCGTGCGCCACACGGTCTGCTGGTTGGCGCCGAGGCGCCACGACTGGCCGATCGGCAGTTCGGCGAGCGAGTGGTTGCCGACCGGCACCGAGCCGTAGTCGATCGTCGTCGAACGCTTCTGCCATTCGAGCGTCGGCTTCTGGGCGGTGGCGGTGGCGGCGAGAACGAAGGGGACCAGCAGTACGAGGGTGCGTTGCATCATGGGAACCGGTGGCGAGCAGTGAGGCGGTAGCGGACGAAGGTAGCCCGGCAACTTCGCATGGCGAAACTCCGGGCCTGCGGGACGTTCACCGGCCCTCGCCGGCGGTCAGGATCGCGTGGAACAGCATCTTGAAGGTGCCGAGCGGCTGGCCGCGGTAGGAGACGTCGGCGCCGAACAGCACGATGCGGCCGCGGCCGCGGTGCACGACCAGCACGGCGGCCTTGCCGACCAGGTACTCCTGGCCGATCGCCCAGCCGCTGACCAGCGTGTCCATGCCGCGGTAGCGCGCGACGACGTCGATCTTCGCCTTCGGGTCGGTGACCGCGAGGATCTGCGAATCGCCATCGACCATCGCCGCGAGTTCGCGCGAGCAGCCGCGCGCGATCGGATGCGCGGTGTCGACCTCGATCGCCAGCAGCGAACCGGGCACGTAGAACTCCTCGCGCCGCGCGCGCCGTTCGCCGCCTTCCGCGGTCGCGTCCTTCACGTGCACGCCGACCTGGATCGGCAGCTCGAAGTGGCGCACGACCTTGTCGACCTCGCCGCCCATCGCGATCAACGTGCCGCCCTGCTCGACGAACTGGCGCAGTGCCGGCAGCGACTTCTCGGCGGTGAGCCGCGTCGCGCGCGACTCGAGGTTGCTCCAGTCCTCGAACTTCGGCAGTGCCGCCTTCAGCTCGGCGAGGCTCTGCGGCTGCTCGTCGCGGCGTTGCGCGGCGCGCTGCAGGTCGCGCGGCCCCGGCAGCCCGGTGTGGAACACCAGCGCGTCGTAGTCGCGACCGAGATCACCGGCCTCGACGCGATCGCCCCACACCTGCTGCACCGGGAAGCCGAACTCCTGCAGCAGCCACTGATCCCAGCCGGTCGGCATGTTGCCGCCGAAGGTGTCGAACAAGCCGAGGCGCACCGGCTTCAGCGGCACGCCGGTGCCGCCGCCGACCTCGACGGTGCGCACCGAGTGCTCCTTCGCCAGCGTCGCCAGCAGGGCCTGCTCCGCCGGCGACTGGCCGACGCGGAACGTGCCGTTGCCGAAGCTGACCTTGCCGCCAGCCGCCAGCACGCGATTGACCGCGAGCACCGCGTGGCTGTCGCGCGCATCGATCGCCCACTCCGACCACGCGCGCGAACGCGCTTGCGGCGCTTCGGCCGGCGCGAAGCCGGGGAAGTCGGGCAGCAGTTCGAACGGACCGTCGAGGCCTTCGAACGTGCGCTCGACCTGCACGTCGAACTGCATCGCCAGCGTCCAGCCTGCCGCGTCGTACGGCGCGACCGGCTTGCCGTCCTTGATGTCGTCGGGATGCCACTGCGGCTCGAACTGGTCGAGCACGTGCGCGCGGTAGGCCTGGTCGCATCGCACGACGAACGAACCCGCCGGCATCGTGACGCCATTCATCGGGAACGCCGCCGTCGCGCGATGCACCTCGACGCCGCAGCGCTGCAGCGCGCGCACCAGGCGTTGCGCGGCGCTCCAATCCGGCTGGTCGCTGCGCAGCACGTAGGCGCGCGGATCGCGCAGCGCCGGGTCCTTCCACACCGCGTCCGGGTCGTCGCGGCGCTTGCTCGCTTCGGCCAGGAACGGCGTCGGCGTCCAGTGGTCGCGGCGGCCGCGTTCGATCGCGCGGCTCGCCATCGTCCAGATGTCGCGCAGCAGTTCGCGGCGGTAGCGCGCCGCGTAGTCGAGGATCGCGAAGTTCGCGGTCTGCAGGTACTCGACGGTCTGCCGCGCGTGCCAGATCTGCGCCGGCACCGGGTCCGGATAGTCGCCGTACGGCAAGCGCCGCTCGAGCGGCTGGCGGATCGGCGTCGGCTCCGGCCGACCGAAGCTCTCGGTCAGGATGCCGATGACGTTGTGGAAGTAGTTCGTCGAGCGCAGGCCCCCGTTCCACCAACCCGAGTAGGGCGCGCCACTGCGCGAGATGACGCCGGGCTTGCCCTCGGCGGCGAAGCGCTGGTTCATGTGCGCGCTGACGATCTCGATGCCGCGCACCACCATCGGGTCGACGAGGTAGTTGTGCGGATCGCGGAACGGCGGCGTGAAGATGATCGTGTTCGCCGGCGCGGTCTGGTGGTGGTTGTAGACGATCTGCGGACACCACTCGCGGTAGAAGACGCGGTTGGTGTTCTGCGCCTCGAGCTGGTTGCACGCGTAGAAGTCGCGGTTGTTGTCGTGCCCGATGTAGCGCTGGTACAGCACCGGGATCGTCATGCTGCCGGCCCCACCGTCGCGGCGCGTCGCGCGGTAGGCGTTGGCGACCAGTTCGTAGCCGTCGGGATTGACCGGGCACGCCAGCAGCACGACCTCGTCGAGGATGCGCATCACCTCGTCGTCGCCGCGCGAGTTCATCTGCCAGATCGCTTCGATGATGTTCTGGCCGGCGATCGCCTCGGTGGCGTGCAGGCCGGCATCGATCCACACGAACGCACGACCCTCCGCCGCCAGTTCCTTCGCCTTCGGCGCGTCGACGCGGCCGCGCGCCAGCGTGACGCTGATCTCGCGCAGCCGTTCGAGGTTCGCCAGGTTCTTCGGCGAACTGATGACCATCATCAGCATGCGCTGGCCGTAGCTGGTCGGCCCGATGTCGACGATGCGCATGCGGTCGCTCTTGTCGGCGATCGCGCGGAAGTAGCGCACCATGTCGGTGTAGTTGCACAACCGGTAGTCGGCGCCGACTTCGTGGCCGAGGAACTCGACCGGACTCGGGATCTGCGCGCGCGACGCGGGGGCGAACAGCGACGCGGCGAGCAGGAACGGGACGAGGGTGCTGCGCAGGGCCATGGGAGAGGGGCGGATGCTACGGATGCAGGGGAGCCGAAGGAGCGACCAGGCTCCGCGAGACGAAAGGCGGACAACACGAATCCATGGCCCGCGGCCGGGTGCCTCCGCCAGACTGCCGTTCTTCCCGTGCGCTACCACCCGAGCCGCCACCGCGCCCGCACCACCGACGAGTACGTCTTCCACCAGCTGATCCCGTACCTCGGCAACAAGCGGCACCTGCTGCCGCTGCTCGGCGAGGCGATCGCGGCGACCGGCGTGGATCCCACCACCGCGACGTTCGTCGATGCGTTCACCGGCAGCGGCGTCGTCGCGCGCTTCGCCAAGCAGCTCGGCTTCGCGGTCGTCGCCAACGACTGGGAACCGTACGCGCGCGTGCTGGCGACCGCGGCGATCGCCTGCGATGCAGCACCGGCACTGCCCCAACTCGGCGGCTACGACCACGCGATCGCGACGTTGAACGCGCTGCCGGGCATCGACGGCTGGGTCGCCGACACGCTGTGCCCGGCCGACGACAGCGCACCCGACCCGCGCACCGAGCGGCTCTTCTACCGCCGCGCCACCGGCCGCCGCCTCGACGCGATCCGCGAGCAGATCGCGCGCTGGCAGCACGACGGCCTCGCCGACGACGCCGCCGCGTGCTGCCTGCTGTCGCCGCTGCTGTACCAGGCCAGCTGGCTCGCCAACACCAGCGGCGTGTTCAAGGGCTTCCACGCCGGCTGGGGCGGCAAGAACGGCACCGCGCTGCATCGCATCCTCGCCGACCTCGTGCTGCAGCCGGCGCGCTTCCTCGCCAACGGCCGGCGCCATCACGTGCTCACCGCCGATGCCGCGCAGCTGACGGAAGCACTGCCCGTTCGCGCCGACGTCGTCTACGTCGACCCGCCGTACAACCAGCATCCGTACGCGAGCAACTACCACGTGCTGAACTCGCTGGTGCAATGGGACAAGCCCACGCTGCCCCCACCGACGCAGCGCGGCGCGCGCGCCGGCATCCGCCCCGACTGGCAACAACGCCGCAGCGACTGGAATCGCCGCAGTGCTGCCGCCGATGCGTTCGCAGCCCTGCTCACGTCACTCGGAGCCCCGCACGTGCTGGTCAGCTACAGCACCGACGGCACGATCCCGCTCGGGCAGTTGCTGGAGACCGCCGCCGAACACGGCGCGCTGACCGTGCACGCGCAGAGCTACAAGCGCTACCGCACCAGCCCGACGCGGCCGTCGGCGCGCCCGCGCAACGTCGAGTTCGTGCTGCGCATCGACCGAACGCGGCCGGCGAACGCCCGCGCCGACGCGGCGGCGGCCCGCAAGTCGATCGAACGCGCCACGGCGGATCTGCCGATAGAGCGCGAAGGCCAGCCGGAGGCAACGAAGCCCGCGTTCGCCCGCGAAGCACCCCTATGCTCGCCGGACTCCACGCATGACTGAAATCGTCGATCAGACCGCGGACGTGCTCGTACTGGGCGGCGGCTTCGCCGGCGTGCG
>CAMAUH010000031.1 GCA_945861365.1 Candidatus Kuenenia stuttgartensis | reverse complement strand
CTCGTTGCCGCCGTACTTGTGCTTGATCGCCTTCGCCCAGATGCGGCGCGCGACCCGGCCGATCACCGCGTACTCGGGATCCGTGCCGTTGCTGAAGAAGAAGCTGAGGTTCGGCGCGAACTCGTCGATGTGCAGGCCGCGCGACAGGTAGTACTCGACGTAGGTGAAGCCGTTGGCCAGCGTGAACGCGAGCTGCGTCACCGGGTTGGCGCCGGCTTCGGCGATGTGGTAGCCGGAGATCGAGACCGAATAGAAGTTCCGCACCTTGTTGCGGGTGAAGAACTCCTGCACGTCGCCCATCATCCGCAGCGCGAACTCGGTGCTGAAGATGCACGTGTTCTGCGCCTGGTCCTCTTTGAGGATGTCGGCCTGCACCGTGCCGCGGACCGTCGACAGCGTCTCCTGGCGGATGCGGTCGTAGACCTCCTGCGGCACGACCTGGTCGCCGGTGACGCCGAGCAGCAGCGTGCCGAGGCCGTTGTGGCCTTGCGGCAGTTCGCCGCGGTAGTTCGGGCGGCTGGTGCCGCGGCGGCGGTAGATCTCGTCGATCGTGCGTTCGGCATCGGCGACCTTGCCGTTCTGCTGCAGCCAGCGCTCGCACTGCTGGTCGACCGCGGCGTTCAGGAAGAACGCGAGCAGCATCGGCGCCGGACCATTGATGGTCATCGACACCGAGGTGACCGGGTCGCACAGGTCGAAGCCGCTGTAGAGCCGCTTCGCGTCGTCGAGTGAGCAGATCGACACGCCGGCGTTGCCGACCTTGCCGAAGATGTCGGGCCGCACCGCCGGGTCCTCGCCGTACAGCGTCACGCTGTCGAACGCGGTCGACAGGCGCTTGTACGGCTGGTTGTGCGACAGGTAGTGGAAGCGGCGGTTGGTGCGCTCCGGGCCGCCCTCACCGGCGAACATGCGCGTCGGATCCTCGGCGACCCGCTTGAACGGGTAGACGCCCGCCGCGAACGGGAAGCGCCCCGGCACGTTCTCCTGCAGCAACCAGCGCAGGCGGTCGCCGAGCGAGCGGTACTTCGGCAGCGACACCTTCGGGATGCGCAGGCCGGCCAGCGACTGCGAGTAGTTCTCGATCTTGACCTCGCGGTCCCGCACGCGGAACACGAAGTGCTCGCTGGTCAGGGTGCTCTGCAGGTCCTCCCAGCCATCCAGCAGCTTGCGGCATTCGGGCGCCAGGCGTTCCCGCGTTTGGGCGAGTTCGTGCTGCAGCGCGGCGCGCGCGACGTTCGCCGACTCCGGCAGGGCTGCCGCGGCGGCGCCGAGCACGTAGCAACGTTCGGCGAGTTCGCCCTGCTCCTGCGCCCAGCGGTTGTAGCGGCGGTTGCTCTCGACGATCTCGGCGAGGTGGCGCACGCGGTCGCCGGGGATGACATGCGTCGTCTGCGGGTCGCCGTCGTGCAGTTCCAGCGTGCTGGTGAAGCGGCCCGGGGCGCGGGCGTCGAGGGCGCGCGCGACGGCGCGATAGAAGCGGTTGGTGCCCGGATCGGCGAAGGTCGCCGCCATCGTGCCGAACACCGGCATCTCCTCCGGCGAGCGATCGAAGGCCTTCTTGTTGCGCTGCAGTTGCTTCTGCACGTCGCGCAGGGCGTCGCGGGCGCCGCGGCGATCGAACTTGTTGATCGCCACCAGGTCCGCGTAGTCCAGCATGTCGATCTTCTCGAGCTGGCTCTGCGCGCCGAACTCCGGCGTCATCACGTAGAGGGACACGTCGGCGTGCTCGACGATCTCGCTGTCGCTCTGGCCGATGCCGCTGCTCTCGAGCAGGATCAGGTCGAAGCCCGCCACCTTCAGCAGGGTCAGCGTGTCCCGCACGGACTCGGACAACGCCAGGTTCGCGCGCCGCGTCGCCATCGAGCGCACGAACACGCGGGCGTCGCTGGCGGCGTTCATGCGGATGCGGTCGCCGAGCAGTGCGCCGCCGGTCTTCTTGCGGGTCGGGTCGACGCACAGCACCGCGATGCGGTGCTGCGGGAAGTCGAGCAGGAACCGCCGCAGCAGTTCATCGATCAGCGAGCTCTTGCCCGCGCCGCCGGTTCCCGTGATGCCGAGCACCAACGGCGTCTTCGTCTTCGTCTGCGCTGCCAGCCGTTCCCGCAGTTGGGGGCGGTGGCGTTCAGGGAAGTTCTCGACCAGCGTGATCGCCTTCGCGAGGTTGCGCGCGTCCGCCGCAGCGAGTGGCGGCAACGGATCGTCCGGTTGCACGGTCGCGAAGTCGCTGCGGCGCAGCATGTCGTCGACCATGCCCTGCAACCCCATCGCGCGGCCGTCGTCAGGCGAGTAGACGCGCGAGATGCCGTAGTCGTGCAGCGACTTGATCTCCTCGGGCAGGATGACGCCGCCACCGCCGCCGAAGATGCGCACGTGCCCGGCGCCGCGTTCCCGCAGCATGTCGAACATGTAGCGGAAGAACTCGTTGTGGCCGCCTTGGTAGGAGGTCACCGCGATGCCCTGGGCATCCTCCTGGATCGCTGCGTCGACGATCTCCTGCACCGAGCGGTTGTGGCCCAGGTGCACCACCTCTGCTCCCGACGCCTGCGCGATGCGGCGGAAGATGTGGATCGAAGCGTCGTGGCCGTCGAACAGGCTCGTGGCAGTGACGAGCCGGATCTTGTTGCTGGCCGCGTAGGGCTGGCTCAACGGGGTCGGCGCGGCTGGGGCGTGGGCGGGAGTCGATGCAGAAGCCGCGGGTGTCACAGTTGCCTAGGGTTGCCTGACCAGCCGGGAACTTACCAGGGATGCGCAGGCCGAGGCGGCTTCATTCGGACCTGTTCACCCGGTCGCACTCATTCGACCGTCGCCGCGTTCTCGGCAGAAAGCTGCGAGTAGTGCTGGGCGACGATCTTCCACGCGTCGCTCATCCGGCACAGTGCGAAGCTGCAGCGGCCGTTCTGTTCGTGGTTGCGGCCTTCCGGGTCGACCTGGGTCAGGCGCCAACCGCCGACCACGGTGGCGAACTGGTCTTCGAAGACCTGGAAATCGAGATCCTTGAGCTCGAGCTTCACCGACTCGAGGTAGCGGAACTCCTGGTCCAGCACTTCCTCGAACTCACCCCAGCCGCGGTCGCGGCGGCCGGAGGCATCGAGGTTGTGGAAGCGCTTGTCCGTCCAGTAGTGCGAGCGGAAGGTCTTGAGATCGCGGCTGTTGAACGCTTGCCGCATGCTGCGGAAGAAGTCGTCCAGTTCCTTCAGGCTTTCGACGCTCATGAGCAAAATCGTCCTTGGGTCGGCAGCGGGTTCGATGTGGCGGGGCCACCCAGAGCGAAGCGCGCGATTTCAGCCGCCCGTCACCTGGCGAGGTGTCTGTAGAGGGGCTCTTTGCCCTTTTCGTAGACGACCTTGCCGTTGACCACGGCAGTCGTCACGAAGGTGGCATAGTGCAACGGATCGCCTTCGAGAATCAAGACGTCGGCGTCCTTGCCCGGCTCGAGCGAGCCGATACGGGCCTCGACACCGAGCAACTTGGCGGCGTCCAAGGTCAGGGTGCGCAGCGCTTTGCGGTTGTCCAGACCGCCGCGGACCGCGAATGCGGCATCCAGATGCGGCGTGTTCAGGTCCTGGCCCAGGATGCCGCCGGTGCCGACCCCGGCGCCGCCGAACATGCCACCAGGGCAGGTCACGGCGACCGGTACGCCTGCCGCAGCCAGCAAGGCGGCCGCGGCCAGGTTGCTGCCGGTGCGGTCGGGGTCGGTCGGGTCGCTCGGCGTGCGGTCGCGCGGGCTCATCATGACCATCGAACCGGTGGCGGCGATCTGGTCGGGGACCAGCCACGCGCTGATCGGCTTCTGCAGCACCACGCCGCGGCCGAGCATGCGGGCGAGATCCAAGGCCTGCTCGATCGCGTCGAGATCGTTCGCCCGCCCGGCGCCGCCACGGCGACCGCCGCCGAACGGGTTGAAGCCGCCGCCGCCGAGGCTGACCCACAGGCGCGCTTTGCCCTGCAGCACGGCCACCAACTTCTCGCTGCCGGGGGGTAGCTGGGGTTCCTTGGTGTTGGCATCCGCCGCCTTCTTCTTCGGGAAGTCGTCGATTGCCTGCAGGTACTCCTTCACCTTCTTGACCGACTCCTCGAACTTCTCGCGGTCGGCGAGGCTCAGGGGCACCGACATGCCGACGACCGAGTCCTCCTGCAGCACCATGCCCTTCACCGAGCCGTAGTGCAGCTTGATGACGGCGTTGCTGCCGCTCGGCGTGGCACCGCCACCGGTGGAGCCAGCCAGGAACGAGGTGACGCCTGCGGCCAGGGCCTGCTTGATCTCCGGGTCGAACGGGTTGACCGAGTCGGCGTAGGGTGCGCCGCGGCCACTGCCCATGCCGAAGCCTTGCACGGCGACGAAGCCGGGGCTGACGCACTTGCCCTTCGCGTCCAGCACGGTGGTGCCTTCCGGCAGCGTCAGGTTGTGGCCGACCGCTTCGATCTTGTCGTCGGCCAGCAGCACGGTCGCGCCCGACAGGCGCTGCCCGGTGCCGAGGTAGACGTCGCCGCCGACGATCGCCAGGTACTGCTTCGGCTTCGTGTCGGTGGCCTCTGCCGGCTTGGCCTCCGGCGTGGGTGCCGTCGGCGGGGCTTCGCCACCGGGTCGTTGGCCACGGCGGCCGCGGCCCTGGGCGGGGAGTTCGAACGTGGCGAGCAAGGCGACCGTGGTCGCGAGCAGCACGGGAAGGCGGAGCATCGGATTCCTCACGGCGATTCGGTTCGAGCGGGTCTGACGGCGCATCACGGTTGCTGCGGCACTTCGCGGCCACCCAGCCATACGGCCTCGAGCTGGCCGGTCGGCTGCATCGGGTCACCCTGGAAGATCAACAGGTCGGCGTCCTTGCCGACTTCGAGCGAGCCGGTGCGCTTGTCGATGCCGAGCGCCTTCGCCGGCACCAGCGTGACGCCGCGCAGTGCGACGTCGGCCGGCAGGCCGTAGCGGACCAGTTCCATCAGGCGGAAGAACAGGAAGCGCAGGGCCTGCGGTTGGTCGCCGATCACGAAGCCGACCTCGATGCCGGCGTCGTGCAGTTGCTTGGCCGGATGCACGAGCATGCGCGAACGCGGCTGCGTCGCCAGGTCCGGGCTCAGCAGCACCGAGCACTGCATGGCCTTCAGCTGGTCGAGCACGGCGTCGACGGTGCCAGCGGTGTTGTCGTGGCGCGGAACCACCACGACGCGCGGGAACTTCACGTCGTCGGCGACCGCCGTCTGCCAGTGCAACAGGTCGGCGCCGCAGTCGATCTGCACCAGCGCGCGGCGCTTGCCTTCCAGCAGGTCCGCCAGCACTTCGAGGTTCGGGTCCTTCGGCGCTTCCGGCTTCTTCGCGGCTGCCGGCGGCGCTGCAGGGGCCTGGCCCTGCGGCGGCTCCTTCTTGTCCTCCGGCTTCGGCTCCGGCTTGGGTTCGGGCTTCGGTTCCGGCTTCGGCGGTTGGTCGCCCTTCGGCGGCTCCTTCGCTTCCGCGGGCTTGTCGCCGGCGGGCTTCTCCGGTGCCGCAGGGGCGGCTGCCGCGGGGGCCGGCTGCTCGGGCGGCTTCTTGCGCTCCTCGACCAGCTTCTTCGCCTTGTCGAAGTTCTCCTTCAGCAGCTTCTTGGTGGCGCCGTCGCGCACCATGCCGACCTGCACGAACGCGCTGTCGTCGCCGGTCAACTGTTCGATCGTCTTGCCGTCGGGCCGCAGCACGGCACCGAGGCCGGGGAAGCCGCCGCCGGCGGGATTCAGCGCCAGCGAGGTCACGCCCAGGCGCAGCAGTTCGCCGAAGACCGTCTGCTTCGCATACAGGCCATCGACGACCTTCGTCGCGGCCCGGTTCTGCGTGCCGCCGCCGCCGCCCATCTGCGGCATCTGCATGCCGCCGCCGCGGCGGCGCCCGCCAGCGGGTTCCTCGAAGCGCGGTTGGGCCGGCTGCAGTCCGGCGCGCGACCAGGCGCTTACCAGGCCGGGCAGGATCGTCTTGCCGCTGGCGTCGATCACGCGCGCGCCGGGCGGCACGGGTGTGTCCTTGCCGATCGCTTCGATCTTGCCGTTCTTCACCACCAGCGTGCCGCCGTCGATGACGGGGCCGCTGATCGGCACGAGGCGCGCGTTGGTGAACGCGATGGGGCGGTTGTCCTGCGCCACCGCAGTCACGGCCGCGGCGAGGGTCAGCAGGATCGCGAGGCTTCTGTGTTGCATGCTCATCGCACGTCTCCGGAACGGTGGACCAAAGTGCCTTCGATGTAGACCGCGAGCGGCGCGTGCCGTGGGTCGAGGGGATCGCCGGCGGTGACCTGGAAGTCGGCGTCCTTGCCGACGGCGAGCGAACCGGTGCGATCGCCGATGCCGATCTGCCGCGCCGGTTGGATGGTGAGTGCCTGCAGCGCCGCGCTGTAGGGGAGTCCGAGCCGCACCGCCATCGCGGCCTGCACCTGCAGTTCCTCCGCGGCGACGACCGGCGCGTCGGTGTTGATCGACAGGTTGTGGCAGCCAGCGTCCCAATAGGCCTGGCACATGCCCTGGAAGCGGCCGTAGCGATCGAACTCGTACATGCGCGGGCCGAGGTTCAGCGGCGTCTGCCGCTTCGCCAGCGCTTCGGCGCCGAGCCAGCCGTCGAAGCAGCCGTGCGACAGCACCATCTGCACCTTCCACACGTCCTGGAACATGCGCGCGGTGGCGATGCAGTCGCGCAGGCCGGCGGTGTGGATCAGCACCGGCACCTGGCCGTCGAACACGCGCGCGAGCTGCTCCAGCGACGCGTCGAACTCCGGCTTCGCGCCGCCGTGCTCGCGGTGGTCGCGCCACGCCTTGCTGTAGGCGGCGCCGCGCTCGAGCAGCTGGTGCAGCAGGTCGCTGCTGCCCATGCGGCCAGCGCCGAGGTCGCCGCTGCCACGTTCGGGGTTGAAGCCCTGCGCGACCTTCATCGCGCCGAGTTCGCGCACGACCATCTGCTGCAGCGGGCCGTTCGGCCGCATCTTCAGCAACACACCGAAGCCGCCGATGTTGGTGCCCGAGCCCGGGATGAACAGCGTCGTGGTGACGCCGCCGGCGACCGTGCGGGCGATCGCGTCCTCGCTGGGCTTCACGACATCGAGCGTGCGCAGCTCGGCGTTCAGCGGCATCACCATGTCGTTGATGTCGCCGCCGCCGCCACTGCTGACGTGGTGGTGCAGGTCGACGAAACCCGGGCTCAGCCACGCGGTGCCGTGGTCGACGACGGTGGCGCCGGCCGGGATCGCCGTGCTGGCGCGCGGACCGATCGCCACGATCTTGCCGCCGCGTTCGACCAGCAGGGCGCCGTCGATCGGTTCGCCATCCGCCGGCAGCACGCGCGCGGCCAGGTGCGCGGTGGTCGTCGCCGGCGTCTGCGCCGACAACGATGCCAGCACGCACGAGGCGAGCAGTGCTGTGCTGCGGAGATGGGGAAGCGAGGGCATCACGGGGCGGTCGTTCCGTTCACCACATGGGCCGCGCGGGATCGCGGCGGTAGCAGATGGTGCCGTTGATCACCATCAGGTCGACGTGCGAACGCGGGTCGATCGGATCGCCGCTCCAGATGCCGAGGTCGGCGTCCTTGCCGACTTCGAGCGAACCGACGCGATGGTCGACGCCGGCGAAGCGCGCGTTGTTGATCGTCAGCGCGCGCAGTGCCACTTCGTGCGGCAGGCCGAGGCGGACGCCGATCGCCGCCTGCACCGGCAACTGCTCCTGCGGCACCACCGGCGAGTCGGTGTTGACGCCGATGCCGTCGCGGCCGAGGCCGGGCACCGGATCCATCCACGAGTAGTACTTGCCGCCGTCGTGCCACACCTGCATCAGGCCGAGGAACTGCGACGTCGCGCGATCGAAGTGGTAGTTGCGCGGGCCAGCGGCGATCGGCATGCCGGCAGCGAGCGCGTTGCCGCTGAGGCGGTAGGCGTCGAACTCACCGTGCACGACGACGGTCCACAGCCCGAGCTCCATTCGCAGCATCTGCAGCGTCTGCAGCACCACCTGGTAGATCTGCGTGTGCACCGAGCACGGATACTCGTGGCGGAACAGGCCGCGCAGCAGTTCGAGCGTCGGATCGAGGGCCGGCTTCGGCCCCTTGCCCTGTTGCCACGCCTCGTGTTGTTCCCAGTAGCGCTTGCCGTCGAGCAGGGTCATGCGGATGCCCTCGCTCATGCCCATCATGTCGGTGCCGAGATCGCCGCTGCCGCGCTCGGGATTGCCGGCCTGTGCGATCTTCAGGCTGCCCGGGAAGCGCACCAGCGCCTCTTCCGGCGACTTGCCCCACGTCTTGGTCAGCGTGCCGAAGCCGCCCATGTTCGAGCCCGAACCCGGGATGTAGAGCGCCACGCTGATGCCGCCGGCGCGCGCCATGCGGATCTGGTCGTGCTCCATGCCGATCAGGTCGAGCGTGCGGAACTCGGGGTTGGTCGGGTGCACCGTGTCGTTGAGGTCGAAGCTCTCCGACGCGATGTGGCAGTGCATCTCGATGAAGCCCGGCACGATCACCGCAGAGCCGCAGTCGATGCGCTCGTAGCCGGCGGGCACGACGATGTCCTTCGCCGCGCCGATCGCCTCGATGGTGCCGTTGCGCGTGACGACGACGCCGTCGGTGATCGGGGCGGCCGTGATCGGCAGCACCTTCGCGGCGCGGAACGCGTAGCCAGGGCTCGGCAGGCCGCGCGGGCCCCATTTGGCGACCTGGTAGTCCTTCTCGGTCGCCGGGCGACGCGGGTGCCAGGTCTCGAACTTCGGCGGTGCGGGCTTCGGCGCCGGCGCTGCGGTGGACGTGGCCGGAGTCAGCGTCGCGGCCGGCGGGTCCTGCGCGGTCGCCGCGAGGGCGAACGTCAACACGGCGGTGGCGATCGTGGGGGAGCGATGCGCGATCATTGCTTCTCCTCGCGGCGGTCGATGACGACGTTGCCGTTGCAGACGACCAGCAGCACGCGACTCTGGGGCTCGAACGGGTTGCCCGAGAACACCACCAGGTCGGCGTCCTTGCCCTTCGCCAGCGAACCGACGCGGTCGCCGAGCTGGAACGCATTGGCGGTCGCCGAAGTCAGCGCCGCCAGGGCATCGTTGGGGCTGAGTCCGTAGCGCACCGCGTAGGCGGCGTGCAGCGGCAGGAACCGCGCACCGGCACACTCGCCGCTGCCGAACACGACCGGCAGGTCGTGGTCGGCGAACTGCGACGCGCTGTTGCGCAGCTTGCCCAGTTCTTCGGTCACCGTCTCCGGGCCGAGCAGGATCGCCGGCTTCTTGCCCTTCACCAGTTCCGGTGCGTCGAGCAGGTCGTCGGCGCCCTGCAGCAGGTAGGGCACCTGTTCCTTCTCCAGCAGTTCGACGACGTCGCGGATCGCTGCGCCGCGGCTGCAGCGCACGACCAGGGCAGCCCGCTTCTCGATCGCCGCGCGCATCGGCTCGAGGTTCTCGTCGACCTTCGGGGCCTTCGGCTTGCCGGCTTCGTCCGGCTTCTCGGTGCGCTTCGGCGCGCTCGCCGTGGCGCTGGCGCCGACGGTCTTGCTGGTGCGGGTGCCGGTGATCTCCTGCTCGCCGAGCCGGCCGAGCATCAGCTTGCCGGTCATCGATTCGCCGCTGATGGTGGCCTCGAGCGTCGTCGACTGGCCACCGCCGCCGCCCATGCCGCGGAACTCGAGCTTCAGCATGCCGCCTTCGAACGAACCGCTGCTGATCTGCTGCGGCGGCGCGTCGCGGCCGCCGAACGCGACCTTGACCTGGCCGCTGACCTTGGTGCCTTCGAGCTTCAGCTCGAACACGATCTTCAAGCGCACCTGGCCCTGGATCGAGATCTCCGCTTCCCACGTGCCGCTGACGGCATCCGCGGTCGGCGGGGCTTCGCTGGCCGGCTTGTCCGTGGCCGGCGCCACCGGTGCCGGTGCTGGCGTCGCCGCCTTCTTGCCCTGCCACTCGGCGAGGTCCTTCTCGTACTTGCGGAACGACTCGACGTACTGCTTGCCGCGCGCGATCTGCTCGGCGAGCGGCCGCGCGGCGTCGGGGCCGATCGCGTCGTGCACGAAGCGCTGGCCGACGATCGCGCGCAGCACCATGCCGTCGTGGTCCTTCGCCCCGGTCTTCACCGCGGCGACGCGACCGCTGACGAAGCCGCCGTCCTTGCCGGCGACCAGCAGCGTCGTGATGCCTTCGGCGAGGGCCGGCTGGAACATCGGGTCGTCGAACGCGATCGCGTCGTGCAGACGCTGGTTCGGCGCCCCGCCGGGCACCGGCGTGCCTTCGCCGGCGAGGCCGAGATGCGAGAAGCCGTCGATGAGGCCCGGCGTCATCACCGCTTCCGGCAGGTCGAGCACTTCGGCGCCGTACGGGATCGCGAGCCCTTCCCCGACCGCCTTGATGCGGCCGTCCTGGACCAGCACGACGCCGTTGCGGAACACGTGGCCGAGGCCGTCGTGCACGGTGCCGGCGCGGATCGCCAGCGCCTTGCTCGACGTCTTGCGCGCGTAGGCGCGTTCGCCGTCGACCCAGGTCTGTTCGACCATCGTGCCGACCGCGAGCGGTTCGCCGCTGAGCACGACGAAGTCGGCGTCCTTGCCGGTCGCCAGCGTGCCGACGCGGGCATCGACACCGAGGATCAGCGCCGCATCGGCGCCGATGCTGCGCAGCGCCTGTTCGGCGGGCAGGCCGTGGCGCACCGCGATCGCGACCGCCATCAGGTAGTCGCGCAGCGGCACGCCGTTGGCCGGTGCCAGCGCGATGCGCATGCCGGCGGCAGCGGCCTTCGCCGGCGCCTCCGGATGCGGCTGCGGCGTCTTGTCGAGGCGATCCTCGCCGCCCGGGTTGCTGCGGCCGAAGCGGACCGGCACGCGGAACGTCGCGGCGATCTGCTGCCGTGCGGCGTCCTTGGCGAGCAGGCCGATCTCCTGCGGGTCCTCGAGCACCATGCGCACGCCGAGTTCCGACTGCAGCTGCAGCGCCCGGCGGATGTCGTTGGCGAGGAACGCGCCGGCGCGCAGCGGCAGCTTGCCGCCGACCACGCTGGCGAGCGGCTTCTCGTCGTAGCGGTTCTCGGCGGAGCCGAGGCCGCCCGGAGCGGTGTTCTTGTCGGTCGCGGCGGCGAAGGCGGCGCGCAGTTCGGCCAGCACGCTGATGCGCGCGGTCGGCGTCTGGATGCGCGCCGGTTCGAGCGGATCGTCGTCGGTCGGGTGCGGCGTCGGTTCGAACACGCGCGGCGCGTTGATCGAGGCTTCGCCGAAGTTGATGCGCAGGCTCTGGTTCTCGCTCAGCACGCGCTCGACCAGGTCCTTGCCGGCGAGCTTCACGACGGCGCCCTGGCCGGAGACGAGGCGGGCGCGGCCCGGCGACACGTAGGCGGTGGTGACGCCGCCCTGCAGCGCCGCGGTCCACGTGCGTTCGAAGTCGAAGGCGTCGAGCGCCAGCGCTTCCGGCGTGTACTGGTAGTCGGAGTCGATCGCGCCAGCCAGGTCACTGTCGGCGGCGACGATGCCGGGCATCACCACCTTGCCGCTGGCGTCGACCTTCGGCAGGTCGCTCGGTGGCGCTTCGGCACCGATGCTCTTCACCTTGCCGTCGCGCACCACGAGCCACACGTCGCGCAACGGCTTGCTGCCGTCGCCGACCAGCAGCGTGCCGCAGCGCAGCGCGAACGACTTCGCGGGCGGATTGTTGTCCTGGGCCCCGGCAAACGCGGCCAGCACGCTGGCGGCGATGGCGGGCAGCAGCCGACGGAGCGCGTCCATCAGCGGACCTCGCGCGCGGGCGCCTTCGGCGGGTCTGCCTTCGGCGTCTCCTTCGGGGTCTCGCCGGCGGGCTTGTCGTCCTTCTTGGCTTCCTTGCCGTCCTGCACCGGCTTGTCGCCGGTCGGTGCTTGGGCAGGCTCGGTCTTGTCCGGGCCGGCGGCCTTCTTCGCCTTGTTCGCCTCTTCCGCGAACAGGAACTGCAAGCGCGGGTCCTTGGCGCGCTCGTAGACGATCTGGCCTTCGAGCACGACCGTCTCGACCCAGCTGGTCGCCTGCAGCGGATCGCCGCTGAGGATCTGCAGGTTGCCGAGCTTGCCTTCGGTCAGCGAACCGATCTGGCTGTCCAGACCGAGCAGCTTCGCCGGCACCGTCGTCAGCGCTTCGAGCGCCAGCTGGCGATCGACGCCGTTGCGCACGCAGGTGCCGAGCTGCCACCACGCGTAGCTGGTCGGGCCGCTCTGGCCGAGCGTCAGCGCGAACGGCACGCCGGCGTCGGCGAGCAGCCTGGCGCTGCACAGCTTCTTCTCCTTCTGCGTCTCCTCGTCGGTCTCGAAGTATTCGAGCATCTCGTCGAGCACGACCGGCTTGCCGAGCTTCTTCAGCATGCCGATGGCTTCATCGATGTTGGGGCCGAGGATGCAGGTCAGGTCGAGCTCTTGCGCGAGGCGCAGCGCTTCGTCGACTTCGGCGAAGCTCGGCACGAACAGCCAGCCCTTCGCCTTCTTCTGTACGAGTTCGCAGGCGCCCTTCTTCTGCCGGTCGAGTTCCTCGGTCCAGGTCTTGTCCGCGGGGATCGCGCCGGCGGCCTTCTCCTTGTCGAACTCGGCCTTGCGGCGATCGAAGTCGGCGAGGTACTCGCGCACGTCGGCGAGGGCCCGGCGCAGCTTGCGGATCTGCTGCAGGCGGCCACCGTTGCCGGCCTGCAGCGACAGCTTGATGCCGGTGTTGGCGGCGACCGCCATGTCCTCGACGGTGCGCCCGAACGGCCGCACGACCATGCCCTGGCCACCGAGCAGCGTCTGGTTGCCGGCGAGCACGTGGATCGTGCCGACGCCCGCGCGCAGCGCGTCCTCGAAGTAGATCGCGGATGGATCGATCGCGTCGGCGACCGACAGCCACGGCACGTTCTGCATGTTCTCGTTGAGGCCGCGCTGGCCGCCCTGCGAATGCGCGACGACCCAGGTCGGCATGACGACCTTGCCGCTGGCGTCGATCACCTTGGCTGCCCACGGGATCTCGACGTCGGCCGCCTTGCCGATCTTCTTGATGCGGCCGTTCTCGAGCAGCACGACGCCGTTCTCGAGGATCGGGCCGGTGATGGGCAGGATCTTGCCGGCCTTGACGGCGACCAGGTCCTGGCAGACAGCGGGGACCGCGAGCGACGCGGCGACAGCCCAACCGAGGAGGTTCTTGCGGAGCGACATGGCGTTCATCGGGGTGCGAGGACGGAGATACCGTCGATGTGGACGGACTCGGCTGTGGCAGCCGGGTCGAGCGGATCGGTGGACCAGACGACGAAGTCGGCGTCCTTGCCGACGGCGAGGCTGCCGGTGCGATCGGCGATGCCGAGCAGCTTCGCGGGTTCGATGGTGACGGCGTCGATCGCCTGCGTCGGCGACAAGCCGTTGCGCACCGCGAACATCGCTTCGCGCACGAGGTCGAGCGAAGCGAGGTTGCTGCCGGTGGTGATCACGAACGGGATGCCGCGCGCGGCGAGCTTCTGCACGGTCGCGCTGCGCGGTTCGGCGCCGTCGGCGCCGGCGGTGCCGAGCACCGTGGTGGCGCTCGGCGCCCCGAGCAACACGGTGGTCTTCGCCGCGACGAGCTCATCGAGCACGAGGTGTGCGTCCTGCGCGTCGTCGAGCACGGTGCGGTAGCCGAACTCGTCGGCGATGCGCAGCGCGGTGCGCAGGTCTTGTTCGCTGCGGGCGGTGGTGACCGCGGTCAGCTGGCCCTTCAGCACCCTCTCGATCACCGCACGGCCCGGATCCGGCGGCAGCGGCGGCGCGCCGGCGGTCATCTGCATCGCCTGCTTGGCGTCGAAGAACGTCTTGCGCACTTCCCAGACGACGCCCATGCGCGTGGTGGGGCGGCGGTAGTAGATCGAGTCGACGCTGCCGCCGCGGATCGCGCGGTTGCCCATCGACGGCTCGGCGCCGAGCGTGATGTGCAGGCTGGCATCTTCCTTCAGCAGCATCGCCCGCGGCTCGCTGCCGAACGTCTTCACGACGCAGCCGATGCCGCCGATCACGCTGCGGTTGCCCGGCATCACGTGCACGGCGGTGACGCCGGCGGCGCGAGCGCGCGCGAACGCGCGGTCCTCGGGATCGAGGCTGTCGAGCACGCGCAGGTGCGGCGTGACCTCTTCGCTGTGTTCGTTCGGGTCGGCGCCGACGCCGGCGCGGAACGACGCGTCGATCAGGCCGGGCGTGATCGTCTTGCCCTTGCAGTCGACGACGGTCGCGCCGGGCGGGGCCGCGAGGTCGCTGCCGCCGATCGCCAGGATCTTGCCGCCGGCGACCACCAGCATGCCGTTCTCGATCGGTGGGGCGCCGCCGGGCAGCAGGCGCGCGTTGGTGTAGACGGTGGCCTGTTGTTGGGCCGCGGCGAACGTGGCCAGCAGCAGCGTGCTGGCGAGCGGGAGGCGGGACATCAGCGGGCTCCTGCGTTGGCGGCAGTCGTCGGGGTCGGGCTCGGCTTCGCGGTCGGTGCGGTGCCGTGCACGCGCACGCCATCGATCCAGGTCGCGACGAGTGCGCTCGAGAGGTCGAGGGGATCGCCGGTGAAGACGACGAAGTCGCCGGCGCAGCCTTGGCGCAGCGAGCCGATGACCGCGGCCTGGTCGAGCATCGCCGCCGGGCTGCGCGTCAGCATCGCCAGTGCGGTCTTGCGATCGAGGCCGAAGCGCACCGCCAGCACCGCGGAGCGGCGCAGCTGCTCGGCGGTGCCGAGGCAGCAGAACGGGATGCCGGCTTCGGCGAGCCGCGTCGGCAGCTGCAGCTGCGTCAGCCGCTGGTCCGGGCGCAGCGGCTCCAGCACCAGCGCGGCCTTCTGGGCCGTGATGCGCGCCAGCGCCTTGTCGGCATCGCGCGCGCCCAGCAGCACCGGCTCGAACGCGAACTCCTTCGCCAGGTCGAGTGCGGCCATCAGTTCGGTGTAGGTGTCGGCGCCGATGACGACCTTGCGCGCGCCCTGCAGCGCCTGGCGCAGCACCGCTGCATCGGGGCCGGCGGCCGTGCCGGTGCGCGCGATGGTGAACGTCGTGCGCAGCAGATCCACGGCACCCATCAGCGACGTCGGCTGGCGTTCGGGGTTGCGCGCCGATTGGTTCAGCGACAGCTGCAGGTGCAGGTCGGCGGCGACCAGCGTGCCGCCATCCTTGCCGGGCTTCACCAGCGCGCCGATGCCGCCCGCGACGTTGCGCAGCGACGGCGACAGCAGCACCGCAGTGACGCCCTGTGCCGGCAGCTTGCCGAGTTCTTCCTGCCACGGATCGAACGCTTCCGCCGCCTTCAGGTCCGGCGTGAACGCCAGCGCGCCTTCGGCGAGGTCGCGCTCGCGGCCGAGTGTGGTCGGCGGCAGCACGAAGCCGGGCACGATGGTCGCATCGCCGTAGTCGACGACGGTCGCATTGGCGCGCGCTTCGGCGGGGATGTCGTTGCCGACGTAGGCGACCTTGCCCTGGCGGACCAGGAAGGCGCCATCGGTCAGCACGCTGTCCGGCGCGATGACGATCGTGCGGGCCCGCACGAGCAGGTCCTGGGCCTGCGCGAAGGTGGTGACGAACAGCGCCGCCGCGAGCAGCGGGGCCGGCGAGGAACGGCGATGCATCACTTGACCTCGATTTCGGTGCGGCCGCGGGAGAGCACCAGCAGCACGCGGCTGTCGGTGGCGAAGAGCGAGCGGTCGCAGACCAGCACGTCCGCGTACTTGCCGGCTTGCAGCGAGCCGGTGTCCTTCTGGATGCCGAGGATCTCGGCCGGCGTCAGCGTGATCGCGCGCAGTGCGGCGTCGGCGGCGAGACCGCGGCCGATCGCGGCGGCGGCGCACATCGGCAGCATGGCGGCCTGCCGCGCGCTGCCGGTCGCCAGCGCGAACGAGACGCCAGCGGCTTGCAGGCGCGCCGGCAGGGCGGCGGCGTCGTAGCCGTCGTACGGCGGCGGGAACGACGCGAGTTGCTCGGTCAGCACCGCGGCGGCACCCTGGGCCGCGAGTTCGGTGGCGAGCGGTGCTGCGCCGTAGGCCTGTTCGAGGATCAGCTGCGGGATCTCCCGCTCGCGCTGCAGGCGCAGCGCGGCGCGGATCTCGTCGGTGCGGTGCGCTTCGATGCGCAGCGGCAGTTCGCCGTCGAGCACCTTCAGCAGTGCTTCGCGCTGCGGATCGCGCGGCGGCGCCTTCGGGTAGGTGGGGCGCTTGGGGCCCTCGTCCTTCTTCTCAGCCGCTGCACCGGGTGCGCCGGCGGGCGGCGCGTCGCCGGCCTTCGGGTCCGCGGGCTTCGCCGGATCCTGCTTGGGCGGGTCCTGCTTCGGCGGATCCTGCACCAGCGCGTCGAGCATCGTGGCCAGCGCCAGTTCGAACTCCTGCTCGGCGGCCGTGGCGCCCGGCGTGGGCTGCTTCGGCGGCTCGACCTTCGGCGGTTGTTCGCCAGGGGGGCCACCGCGGTTGCCGCGG
>CAMAUH010000030.1 GCA_945861365.1 Candidatus Kuenenia stuttgartensis | reverse complement strand
CGGGCGACGCCAGCAGCGGCGTGATGTCCTTGAAGAGGATGCCCGGCTTCGGGAAGTCGGGCACGTCGCGCAGGAACGAGGCGAGGTCCATTCGCGCGCAGCCTAACCGCCGCGTGCGAATGGACCATGTGCTGCTACGCCGCCGTCAGACGTGCTTCGCGGCGGCGCCGGCATGGGATCGCGCCGCGCCGGACAGCACCGTCGCGGAGGCCATGTTGCGCAGATCCGGCTGGTCGGTCGGCTTGCGCTGCGGCTGCCGCCCTTCGATCGACCGCGGCGCCGGCCGGGACACCGGTGCCGCTTCGGCCGCGGCGGCGGGCTCGGCGGCCACTTCCTGGGGCGCCTCGTTCAGGGCGCCGGGCAGCACGAGACCACCGAGCCGCTGCCGATGCGCGTCGAGCCAGGTGCCCAGCAGGCGCGATGCGAACAGCGTCGCCAGCAGGCCCAGCGGCGTCAGGGCGGCGACCTGCAGCCATTCCGCATGGCCTTTCAGGACCAGCGCCGTCGCCAGCACCGGCGCGAACGCGGCCACGACCGTCGCCGCGAGGCCGACGTAGTCGGCGCCGCAGCGGCGCGCACCGCGCATCAGCGTCACCGGCGACAGCGCCGCCAGGTCCCCGCGCAGCTGGCGCAGCGCCCAGGCGAGCGGCATCAGGAACGTTCCGACGGCCAGGCCCAGCAGGGTCGACAGCGCCGGTGCCGCGAGCAATGCGGCCGTGAAGCCGGGGCCCAGCAGCAGGCCGCCGACCAGCAGCGCGTCGCCGACGAAGGCGCCCGCATCGCACGCCAATTCGCCGAACGCGGGCACTTGCGGCACTTCGCCATGGCCTTCCGCGCTGGCCAGCAACACGCGCCGCGCCATCGCCGCGACCAGCATCAGCACGCACAGGCACGGCACCGTCGCGATCGCCAGCAGCAGCATCGGCGAACGGTCCGCGATCAGATGGCCACCGAGTCCGACCACCAGCGGGAACGCCAGCAGCGTCATCAGTGCGAGCCACGGCATGTGTTGGTGGAGCAGGAACTGCAACGCGTCCACGACGTGCTCGCGCAGCGTCGGTTGGTGCGGTTCCGCGTCCGCCCGCGTGGGCCCGGCATCGCTGGCTGCCGGCGCCTTGCGATGGCTCTCTGGCGGCCTCGCTACCGCGGCGCGCGCACGTTCGCGCGTGATCTTCGACAGCAGCGAGAGGCGCAGGGTCACCGTGCGCACGCGGCGCGCGCAGGACTCGGCCTCGGCGTGTTCGCCGAGCTGCAGGCAGATGCTCGCCAGCTCTTGCCAGCTCTCGTCCGCGTCCATCCCGCGCTCGATGGCGAGATGGAGTTCGTCGTAGCGCTGCTGGGCGGCTGCCAGCGGCGGATGGGAAGGATGCTCCAAGTTCACGGATCTCTCCTGGTCAGGTGTCGAGGAAATGGACACGGCGGCGTCGCGTGCATCGACGCGGCATGCCGATCGCTTGATGCACGTGATCCCGATCCAGGACGCGCGCCCTTCCCGGCGGTCCGGATCAAGTCGCGGCGGCGCTGGCGACGATCAGGCGGTGAAGAGGTGACTGCCATGGGATCGATGGTTCCGCGTCTGCTCGCGTTCGTTCTCCTGCTCGCGACGACTGTCGCGCAGAACATCACCGTGCCGGCGGCGCTGAACGGCGTCGAAGGGGGTGGCAGCACCAGCATCCCCTTCGGCTCCAACCTGGCCTGCCGCATCCAGTGCATCTACGACGCGGAGGAGCTGCCCTGGACCGGCCCGCGCGTGATCACCGGGCTGCTGTTGCGCGCCGACAACAACGTGCTGAACACCGCGATCGCGGCGAAGGGCTACCTCGACATCTCGGTGCTGATGTCGACCACCGACAAGTCGTCGTCGAGCGCCAGCCCCACCTTCGCCGACAACCGCGGCACCGATGCGACATGGGTGATGACGCACCAGATGATCCTGCTGCCGGCGCAGCCGGTGATGGGCACGGCACCGCGGCCGGCCAACATCCCGTTCGTGTTCCAGGTGCCGTGGGCGTACGGGCTGACGCCCGCGACCGGCGGCCTGCCGGCGCCGACCAACCTGCTGGTCGAGATCCACGTGCACTCGCAACCGTCGGGCGTCTACCGCATCGACAACCTGTCGGGCTGCACCGCCACACAGAGCTCGTTCGGCCTCAGTGGTCTGGCCTGCAAGCCTGCCCTCGGGACGAACGTCACCCTCGGTGGCGATGCCTCGATGCTCGCCGGCAACCCCTACAGCTGGCAGTTGGCCAATGCGGAGCCCTCGATGCCGTTCCTGCTGACGATGAACTTGAGCAACACCGGTGGCCTGGCCGGCAATCCGGCGTGGCCGCTGCCGTACCCGATGTTCGATCCGGCCAACCCGTCGCTGCCCTCGCCGGCGCTGGCCGGGCTCGGCTGGCCGGCTCCGGATTGTTACCTCAACATCGATCCGGTGGTTGCCTTGGGCGGCGTCATCGACGCGTCGGGCAGCGGCGTGGTGACCGCCCCGCTGCCGGCGGGGCGTCAGTTCGTCGGCATGACGATGTACACGCAGGCATTGGTGTTCTCGCCGACCGCCAACCCGCTGCGGTTCATCAGCTCGCGGGGCTTCGCGTCGACGGTGTGCGGTCCGCTCGGTGCGGTGCGAATCTGGTCGTTCTACAACGCCGCCGCGACCCCGCCGGCGCCGGAGCCGACCAGCGGCTCGCTGCAGTACGGGTCCGGATTCGTGTTCGACGTGATGTGAACGCGGCGGCGGCGGGCCGGAACCGGCCCAGCCCTTGCCGTCCTTGCCTGCGGGGCCGACACTCTTCGCCCCCCATGAAGGTCTTCCTCTGCCGTCCCCGCGGCTTCTGTGCCGGCGTCGAGCGCGCCATCGAAACCGTCGAGCGGGCGCTCACCAAGTTCGGACGGCCGGTCTACGTCCGCCACGAGATCGTGCACAACAAGGTCGTCGTGCGGGACCTCGAGCAGAAGGGCGCGCGCTTCGTCGACGACCTCGCCGACGTGCCGGCCGGCAGCCACGTGATCTTCAGTGCGCACGGCGTCGCCCCCACGGTCTTCGCCCAGGCGAAGCAGCTGCACCTGCACGCGATCGACGCGACCTGCCCGCTGGTGACCAAGGTGCACGTCGAGTCGAAGCGGTTCGCCGCCCGCGGCTTCACGATCCTGCTGATCGGCCACGCCGACCACGTCGAGGTCGAAGGGGTCGTCGGCGAGGCGCCGGACCGCACGATCGTCGTTGCCACCGCCGAGGAGGCCGAACGTGTGCAGGTTCCGGATCCGGCGCGCGTCGCCGTGCTGACGCAGACCACGCTGAGCGTCGACGAGGCCATGCGGGTCATGGCCGTGCTGAAGCGCCGCTTCCCGCAGCTGCACACCCCGCGCAAGGAGGACATCTGCTACGCGACGACCAACCGCCAGATGGCCGTGAAGAGCCTGCGCGGCAAGGTCGACGTCTGGCTGGTGATCGGCGACCCGATGAGCAGCAACAGCAATCGCCTGCGCGAACTCGGCGCCGATTCGGGCGTGCCGGCGTGGCTCGTGCTCGGTCCCGACGAGATCCAGGAGCAGTGGCTGCACGGCATGGGCAGCATCGGCATCACCTCGGGCGCCAGCACGCCGGAAGGCAGCGTCGCCGCGGTCGTGCAGCGACTGCGCGCGCTCGGCGCCACCTCGGTCGAAGAGGTCGACGGCATCCCCGAGACGATCGAGTTCAGCCTGCCGCTGGAAGTCCGCTGAGCCATGCGCGTAGCCCTCGGCCAGATCGACACCACGGTCGGTGACCTCACCGGCAACGCGCAGCGCATCGTCGACAACGCGCTGCAGGCGCGCGAGCGCGGTGCCCAGCTGGCGGTGTTCCCCGAGTTGGCGCTGTGCGGCTATCCACCCGAGGACCTGCTGGTCCGGCCCAGCTTCCTGCAGGCGCACGATGCCGCGCTGCAGGAACTGGCGGTGCGCGTGCCGCACGACCTCGACGTGCTGGTCGGTTGCGTCGCCACCAACGCGACCGCGGCGACCCTCGGCGGGCGCACGCTGCACAACGCGGTCGCGCTGCTGCAGGGCGGCAAGGCCCGCATCGTCGCGCGCAAGAGCCTGCTGCCGACCTACGACGTGTTCGACGAATCGCGCTACTTCGAGGCGTGGAAGACGCCCGAGCAGAACGTCGTCACGTTGCACGGCACCCGCGTCGGCATCGTCGTCTGCGAGGACGGCTGGAACGACGAGCACTTCTTCGACAAGCGCGCCTACGCGATCGACCCGGTCGAACGCGTGGTGCAGGCTGGCGCGCAGATGGTCGTCAACCTCAGCGCGAGCCCGTGGTGCCGCGGCAAGGAGACGTTCCGCTATCGCATGGTGTCGGCGGCGGCCAAACGCCACGGCGTGCCGATGCTGTACGTGAACATGGTCGGCGGCGACGTCGAGCTGCAGTTCGACGGCGGCTCGCTGGCGGTCAAGCCGACCGGCGTCGCGGCGCAGCCGATCGCGTTCCGGGAAGCGCTGATCCTGGTCGACACCGAGGCGCCGTGGACGCAGCAGCCGGGCAAGGTCACCGACGAGGCGATGCAGCACGACGCGATCGTTCAGGGTATCCGCGACTACGTGCGCAAGTTCGGCTTCCAGCGCGTCGCGATCGGCCTGTCCGGCGGCATCGACTCGGCGCTGGTCGCGACCCTGGCGGTCGACGCGCTCGGCGCCGCCAACGTCGCCGGCATCGCGATGCCGTCGCGCTACAGCAGCGACCACAGCCTCGCCGACGCGCGCCAGCTGGCGAAGAACCTCGGCATCGCCTTCCACGTGCTGCCGATCGCGCCGCTGCAGGACAGCTACGAGCAGGTGCTGCAACCGGTGTTCGCCGGCACCAGCCCCGGCCTCGCCGAGGAGAACCTGCAGGCGCGCATGCGCGGCACGCTGCTGATGGCGTTCGCCAACAAGCACGGGCACCTGGTGCTGACGACCGGCAACAAGAGCGAGTGCGCGGTCGGCTACTGCACGATCTACGGCGACACCAACGGCGCCTTGGCGCCGATCGCCGACCTGTGGAAGACGGAAGTGTGGGCGCTGAGCCGCTGGCTCAATCGCGACGGCGAGCGCATTCCGGTGCGTTCGATCGACAAGGCACCGTCGGCCGAGCTGCGGCCCGGCCAGTTCGACACCGACAGCCTGCCGCCGTATCCGGAACTCGATCCGGTGCTGCGCTGCCTCGTCGAGGAGGACCTCTCCGTCGAAGCGACGGCGCTGCGCACCGGCATGGCGCGGCCGCGCGTCGCCGACCTGCTGGCGAAGGTGCACGCCGCCGAGTGGAAGCGTTACCAGTACCCGCCGTCGCTGCGCGTCAGCGAGCGTTGCTGGAGCGGTCGCCGCATGCCGGTCGCGCATCGCTATCGCGAGATCTGACCGTGCCCACGCTGGCACCGGCCGTTGGTCTCGCCGCGAGACGCGGTCGCGTCGCCTTGCCGTCCGCGCCCGCGCGGTCGGAGTAGGCTTCGGCGTGCGGAACCAAGACGAGGCGCAATTGTCGCTGCTCGAACGCGTCGATCTCGCGTTGGCGAGTCGCATGGTCGGGGATCCCGCCCGCGAAGAGCTGCTGGCCAAGGCCGAGCAGGTGCTCGACGCCGTTCGCCGCCCGGCTCCCTCCGACGTCGAGTTCATCGCGTCCCTGCTGCGGCTGCGCGGGTTCGTCATCGACGACGACGATGCGGCGGCCGCGCTCAGCGGGCGCGTCGGCCGGCTCTCGCCGATCGCGCAGGAACATCGCCTGATGTGCGGCTTGCGCGAATGCCTGCAGTTGCTGCGCCGCCGGGCCGCCGAGGGCAAACCGCCGGATGGCTGGTTCCTGGTCGACCTGTTCCGCGCGATGACGGCCGAGCTGCCGCGGTTCCGCAACAACGAGCTGCGGCAAGGGCCGCCGTGGGACTCGCTGATGTACGTCAGCTATCCGGCACCCGACCAGTTGGCGCCGGCACTCGACACCTTCGATCAGGCGCGTTGCTTCCGCGACCAGCCGCTTGCCTTCGAGCGACTGCATCCGGTGCGGCAGGGTTTCCGCCTGCTGTGGCGGTTCGCGCGCATCGCGCCGTTCCCGGACTTCAACCTGGTGATGGCCTGGCTGGCGATGAACGCGTGGCTGCAGGCCAAGGGCTTCCCCCTGCTGCCGCCGGAGCGCGGCGACCAGGAGCTCATGGTCAAGCTGGTCAGCGGGCCGCCGCCGACCAAGATCGTGCAGCTCGAGGGTCGACTGTTGTCGACGCTCGGCGACGCGGCATAGTACGTCACTTGCTCCTTCGCGATTGCCCGCCAGGAAGCAAGCCACCCCCGAGAGCTACCAGAGAAGATAAAACAGCAAGGGCAGTGGCCGTCTGCACCCTGTTTTGGGGGCTCATCTTCCAGAGTGCGCCGGCACAGTCGCAGGAAAGAAATACGCCCATCCGCGCATTGACGATAAACGATACCATCAGACACGTTGTGAGTATTGCTGCCGGTCTCCAGTGCTTTGTGAGCAGTAGTGCCGCGGCCGCGCTCTCGAAAAACAGGGCTATCAAAGAAGGTGCGCGCAGTTCGGTTGCGGCGATGGTCGCCAGCTTGCCGATCACGAGCAAAGCTAGGCAGCCAGCGAGGGTTGCTCTGAGAAGTATGATCGTTGTGATGTGCGGGAGTCGATGCAGAGACTTGCTTGCCCCGACGTTGCCGCTACCAAGCACGGATGGCCACCTTGGCATCATCGAGTTCATTTTGCGTCAGAATTCCACGCGACAGCAGGACGCCAGCTACATCTATTGTGAGATTTCTACCGGTGTCCATTAGGCGCCCCTGCACCTCTTTGAGGCGAGGCATGTGTTCTCGGCGTGCCCCAAATCCCCCGCTGCCGTCTAGCGCAAGTGTAAAGATGGCATCTTGGCCAATCGCAGCCCATGGTGAGTCCCCCTTGCGTAGTGCGACGCCCTGGCCCGCTGCCCTGAGCTGAGCTAACTCGTCCTTTGTAGTCGATGCAACTTCGGCGCTCAGGGACTTAAGGGTGTTCGAGTAGCGGTGGACGACTAAGTCAATGGCTGCAAGGGTAGCTTCGTCCAGAGCAATGGACCTTGGGTTGAGCAGCTTGAGTGCCCCCACTGCATGCCAATCGAAGCCGTCTGGTGCACCGATTGCCGCCCGGAGAACTCTGTTGTCATCTGCCGACAAGGTTGGCGCAGGTGTCGGCTGCTTCGCATGCGGAATCGTATCGGTAGAAGATGCGGGCGCACGGACTTGCTTCACTTCAGAGCTTTGCACGTCGCCCATGGGCGATTGGATGGATTGTTCGGGATGGACTAGTAGCGTTGTGCCCTCCGACGGCTTGGCATGGGAATGGCTCTCTTGCTTCGTACCCCACCAGATCAACAATCCAATCGAAAGTCCGAGGGGGACGGCCACCGACGTGACGGCTCGTGCCGCGCGAGTCACGGGCACACACCTTTGCAAAGAGAGCAGTAGATGTCGAGTATCATCTTGCAGTTGATGTTTCCCGTATCGCACGATGTGGATGTAGCCAGCTCCACCGGTGCACCAAACGCCCCGCACCCTTGAATGGTCACGGTGTGGTTGGTCTGTCCCCACACGGCGTCGCCGACCTTTCGGTTGTACACACAGATGCCACCGACGCCGGAGAAAGAGAGCTGGAACGTAATGTCACAGGCGAAATTGACCTTGCAGCCAGGATCGCAGGCACACTGTCCGCCGTGTCCGCCCCCGGGGATGTAAATCAGCGTGGCCTGGATAGCAGGACAAGATTGGCCGTTGCGAGGAGCAAAGGTGATTTGGCACCCCATGCTGCACGCAGGAGCAGCGTCATCGTCCACCGCGATCGAAGGAATGCCCAGGCCGACAACGAGGCTGAGCAGGAAGAGCGCAAGTGTTTGCATTGTTGCGAGGTACCTCTCCTTACCTCCCAGCGCAAGCGTTCATCGAGAATTGCAATCAGGCCGAAGCAGATGGCCGCCTCATCTTGGGCGGATGGCGCGCACGATCGCCAGCGGGAACGTGCGCCCGCCGTCGAGTTCGAGCCGCTGGAAGTCGATCCCGCGCAGTTCGCCGGTGTGCTGCGCGCCGGCATCGATGACGACCGGCTTGCCGACGAAGCCGAGCCGCTCGCGGAACAGCGCTTCCAGCCGTTCATGCCGCCGCGCCTGCAGGTCCACCAGCATCGCGTCGAGGCGTTCGGCCAGCGTCAGCAGCAGCGCGTCGCGGTCGACATCGTGCCCGGTCGCCGTCGCCAGCGAGCAGGCGATCGCCTCGAGGTCGCGCGGGAAGCGGGTGCGGTTGCAGTTGATGCCGATGCCGATCAGGTAGGTGTCCGGACCCCCGACGCCGGCGTCGATCAGCACGCCGGACAGCTTGCGGCCGTCCAGGAACAGGTCGTTGGGCCACTTGATGCGCAGTGGGCGGCCGGCCAGCGGCTCGCACGCCTGCAGCACCGCGACCGGCAGTGCGGCCGGCAACGCGAGCGGTTGCGGCAGCGAAATCGTGACCCGGAACGTCACCGCCAGATCGAGCCCCGGCTCGTCGTGCCATTCGCGGGCCTGGCGGCCGCGCCCCTTGGTCTGGTGGTCGGTGCGGAAGATCGCGTCACCGTCCCGTGGTGCTGCAGCGGCAAGGTCTTGTGTCGAGGTACACGACGGCACGTGCACCAGATTGCGGAAGCGCGTGCGCTGCTGCAGCAGCGTCTGCAAATGGGCTGGCAAGGGCGGTGGGTGGGCGGGGCGGAAGGGCCGACATCATGGCTGACTGAAGTCGGAGGTCCAGTCGTGCCGATGAGTGTGCAAGCGTTGGACGGTGGCGTCCACGCAGGCAAAGGTGATGACGAGAAGTGGCACAACGCTGCCGTTCGGCTTCCTCGGTCCGGTTCGGACCTGGCGGAGCCTCGTACCCGCTGCGGAACGCGCGATCGCGTTGCCGCAGGCGCGGGTTCGTTGGAACGCGTGCGACGCCGACCAGCGCTTCGATTGCATCGAAGTGCAGGCGCTGACCGAGTCGCTCGGTCGGGTCGAGGACGCGGTGCGCGGCTTCGCCGGCCGCCTGCAGGCCGGTGGCGTGCTGCTGCTCGACGTCGACAACCTGCAGAGCCCGCGCATGCTGCGCCTGGTCGTCGAAGGGCGACCCGGCTGCTTCGATCCGAGCGGTAGCACCGACGATCCGTCGCAGGCGCTGCCGTTGCGGCGCGTGCTCGCCGCCGTCGCCGGGGCCGGCCTCTGGGTGCAGGACGTGGTGCGCGTCGGTTCGGGAGCCGAGGAGTTCGCGCCGGACTTCGCGCGGGCGCTGTTCGCGCAGGGGCTGATGCCGCTGGATTGGCTCGACGACGTGCCGCCGACGCGGTTCTGGCTGGTCTGCCAGAACGCGCCGCTGCGCGCGGGTTCGGTGCTGATCGCCGGTGGGGACGCCGCGGCGCGCGCCCGCACGGTCGCGGCGCTGCAGACGTTCTTGCCGCCGGACTGGGAGATCCTGCAGGGCGATGGCGAGCGGGAGTGCTCGCAATGGAATCGAGGTCTCGGGGCGGCGCGCGGCGAACTGGTGTGGTTGCTGCGCGGCGGCTGCGAGCCGTCGGCGGAACTGTGGAAGGCGTTGGCGACGCGCGCGGCCGTGGGCCAGGCGGCGCCCGGCCACGATGGCCAGCGCGCCCATGCCGGCGATGTCGTCGGCCTGATGCTGCCGCGCCTCGACGTGTTGCTGGTCGGGCCGATGCCCGAGCATTTCGCCAACAGCGCCGTCGCGTTGGAGGAGTACTCGATGCGCCTCGACAGCAAGCTGCCGTCGGCGGAGCTGGTCGAGATCCCGTTCACCGCACCGGCGCCCGCCGCCGAGGCGCCGCGCCGGTTCGCCAGCGAAGCTGAAGCCCTGCTCGAACGCTGGTCGCCGGTGCAGGCTGGCACTTCGGCCTCGGCGCCGACCACGGTGGCGCAGGACGAGCCCGCGCCCGTGAACGACGCCGCCGCCGGACCGCGGCCGCGCGTCACGCTGTGCATGATCGCCCGCGACGAGCAGCGCTTCCTGCCGGAGTGCCTTGAACGCGCCAAGGCGGCCGTCGACGAGATCGTCATCGTCGACACCGGTTCGAAGGACGGCACCGTCGCCATCGCCGAGTCGTTCGGCGCGCGCGTGCTGCACACGACCTGGGACGACGACTTCTCGGCGCCGCGCAACCTCGGGCTGCGAGCGGCGACCGGCGATTGGATCCTGGTGCTCGACGCCGACGAGTTCCTGCAGCCCGGCGCGTGCGAACGCATCCGCGAGCTGGTGCAGAACGAGCGCGCGCTCGGCTACCACCTGCACTTCGTCAACGTCTACGACGGCGGCAAGACCCTCGGCGTGATGATGGTGCGGCTGTTCCGCAACCTGCCGGGGCTCTGCTACCAGAACGTCATCCACGAGCAGGTCACGCCGAGCCTGCAGCGCCTCGGCGCGCCGCTCGGCCTCGTGCTGCTCAGCGGCGACGTCGAGGTCGAGCACCACGGCTACACCGCGGCGGTCATGGACCAGCGCGGCAAGAACGAGCGCAACGAGCGCCTGTTCAAGAAGCAGCTGCAGCGCACGCCGGACGACGTCTACGCCCACTACAAGTACGGCGACTTCCTGCGTCGCGTGCCCGGCCGCGGTGCCGACGCGCGGTCGATGCTGGACCATTGCCTGGAACTGATCCTCGCCGGCTCGCCGACGTTGCCGCGCGAACTGCCGTACGCCGGCGAAGTCGCGGCGCTGTGCGCGCTCGAGGCCGGGCGCGCCGGTGACAACGTCCGCGCGCGCGAGGTGATCGACATCGCGCTGCGGCGCTTCGTGCCGACGCCCAACCTGCACTACCTCGCGGCCAGCGCGATGCTGGCCGACGGCCGCGCCGACGACGCGATCCTGCACTACCGCCGCTGCCTCACCTACCGCGGGCAGGTGCTGGTGGTGCCGATCCAGGATGGCATCACCGGCCACGTCTCGCTGACCGGCATCGCGCAGGCTTGGCTGCTGCGCGGCGACAGCGAACGTGCGCAGCGCCTGCTCGAACAGGCGATCGCGCTCGAACCGAGCTACGAGGTCGCGCACCTCGCCTTGTCGCGCCTGTTCCTGCAGCGCGGGGACAACGACAAGGCGCTGGCCGTGCTGACCGCGTTCCTGGCCAGCTACCCGGACTCGCCGGGCGCCTGCCAACAGACCTCGCTCATCCTGCATCGCCTCGGCCAGACGGCCACCGCGAAGCGCATGGGCCGCCACGCCGTGAAACAGCTCGAGGCGCGTTCCCTCGACCACGAAGCCGCGGCGATGAACAAGATCCTGGCCGCCATGTGACGGCCGCAGATTCCCCGGAGACAGGAGACGACCGATGACCACGATGACGAAGACCAAGGAGCCGGTGTTCACCCCGGCCAGTTCCCCCCGCGCGGGCTTCCCGAACATCCCGACTCGCATCCGCGACACCCGCGATGCGCAGGTGCCGCCGCTCGTCGTCGAGCCGATGGCGGAGCAGAACCAGGCCGCGGTGCGCCAGAGCCTCGGTGAGCTCGGCAACAAGCTCGCGGAGATCCACCGCACCGCCGCCGAGGCGTGGCTGTCGCAGGGTTGCTACGCGGAGGCGCTGCCGCATCTCGAGGCCGCCGCGACCTTCGGCACCGGCGACACCGACTACCAGCAGCAGCTGGGCTTCGTGCGCTACCTCGCCGGCGACGACGTCGGCGCGATCAACGCCTTCAACACCGTGCTGGCGACCGATGCCAAGAACAGCGAGGCCTGGTTCAACCTGGGCATGGTGCTGTTCGGCCAGGCCCAGTTCACCGAGGCCGAGGACTGCTTCCGCCACACCTGCGAGATCGAGCCGAACGACGCGCAGACGTGGAACAACCGCGGCGTGTGCCTGTGGAAGATGAGCCGCATCAGCGATGCGCGCACCTGCTTCCAGCAGGCGCTGCAGATCGACTCGAACGACGCGGACGCGATCTACAACCTGCAGAACGTGCGCTGAGTCGCACGGCCTGACTCCGGATCGTGCGCCGATCGGCACCTGTGCGGTGCCGGTCGGATGCGTTCGTGTCCGCCGATCGGGCGAGCTCGTCTTCGACTCGTACATCCTCCGCGTACTCGTCGCCTCGGCGCGTAAGGTGGCGCCGCGCGGTCAGGCGCCCCCGTTCGCATGCCGCGTCGGGTTCCGGAGGTTGTGCATGCGTTGGCGGACTCTCGTGACATTGGCCGTGCTCGGCCTGGCCCTGCATGGGCTCGTGCAGCTGGTCAGCAGCGCCTGCTACGCGGTGCGTCGCTCGCCGTGGCCTGTCGCCGAGCGCACCAGGACCGGCAAGCCGCTGGCCCGTTCGCAGCAGCCGTTGGTCAGCGCGCTGACGCGCCTGCTCGACGAAGAGCAGTGCCCGGAAGCGGAGCGGTGGGCGGTGGCGATCGTGCGCGCCTCCCCGAGCGAAGACCTCGGTTACCTCGCGCTGGCGACGGCGCAGATCCGCCGCGAGTCGCGCTTCCTGTCGCCGGACCTCGAGTGGCTGTTCCAGCAGGTGGTGCCGGACCTGGTGCACGAACTCGGCATCACGGATCCGGTGCGCACGATCGGCCCGATGCAGGTGCAGAGGTGGCGGCTGCAGGACCATTTCGAGCAGGTGCACGGGCGGCCGCTCGATGGCCACACGGTGAAGCAGCTGGCGGTCGACGTCGAGAGCGGTGTGGCGGCCTGCATCGCGGTGCTCGACCGCATCCTGGTCGAGTACCTGCCCGATCGGCGCATCGAAGGCTGGGTGCACGGTGCCGGGCCCGTGGGCCTCGTCCAGGTGCCCGTTCTGGCGCGCGATTGGAACGGGGAGTTGCCGCCTGCGCGGCGCGGGGAAGCGCTGCGGCAGAAGCTGCTGTCGGACCTGACCGCGACGCCGCTGGCGCTCGATGGCGTGGTCGGCGAACGCACGCGGGTGCTGCTGGCGGCGCGGCCCGAGCTCGCCGAGACCGCGACCCTGCGGCGCCGTTGGCACGCGCGCTACGGCGTCGAGCCGCCGCTCGAACTGCCGCCGCGGTTGGCGCACGGGGCCCGCACGGCGTTCGTGTTGGCGGACTTCCATTCGGGGCCGGGTGCCAGCCGGGTCGCCGCGCTGCAGGCGCTGCTGCGCGACCTGTTCGGGGCCGACCTGCGTCCCGATGGCAAGTGGGGGCCGCTCACGCGCGCGGCCGCGGCGGCGCTGCTGGCCACCTGCGTGCCCGACGAAGCGCAGCGGCTCGGGTTCTGCGAGCTGCTGACCACGGGCCACAAGACGCCGTGGCTGCGCGAGCAGTTGCTGGCGATGGCGCGCAAGGAATGGCGTGCGCGGCACGGCAGCGAGGCGCCGGACGCGTTGGTGCCCGACCTGTGGTTCGACGGCGCGGCGCAGCAGCTGAAGGGCCTCGGCCGCATCTCGGTCGAGGGCTATGTCGCCGGTTCCGCCGCGTTCTTCGAGGACTACCTGCGGCGGCTGACGGCCTACACCGGCGGCGTGGTGCCGTCGGCGAGCGGCAGCGATGGCTGACGCCCGTACTCAGCAGTCGCGGGACAGGTTGCCACCGACGCCGAGCGTCGGGTCGGCATAGCCGCGCAGCATCTTCGCGCCGACGCGACCGCGCGCGAGTTCGTCCTGCACACCGGCCATGCCGGCGCGCATGCCGTGTTCGAGCCGACCGCGGGCGGTCGCCGCGGCGCTGCGCAGCAGCGCCTCCGCGGCCGAGTCGCCACGGCCGTTGCCGGCAGCGGTGACGTGGTCGTCGGCGAGCTCGAGCAGCGATTGCACGCGCTCCAGATCGCCGCGCACCAGCGCTTCATAGCCCTGGTTCCAGCAGGCGGTCAGTTCCTGCAGCGCGAACGCGACAGGCGAGGCGGTCGAGGTCGTCACGGCTCAGCCCGTGATGACGCCGTTCCAGCCTTCCTGCAGCGTGCGCATGACCTGCAGCGTGTTGGTCACACCGTTCGGCGTGCGCATCAGGTTGGCCTGGCTCAGCTGGTCGAGCGAGAACTCGTACAGGCGGTCGAGGTCCTTGGCGATCTGGCCGCCGGCCGCATGGTCGAGGCTGGCGCGCAGTTCGCCGAGGATGCCCATGGCGCGGCTCAGCGACTGGCCGACTTCGGGCGAGCGCGCGGTCTTGGTGTCGGCGAGGCCGACCTTGCTCTTCTCCAGGTTCTTGATCGCGCCCTCGTAGAGCAGCTTGACGAGCTTCTCGGGCGAGGCCGTCAGGACGGCGTTGCGCTGGTAGGTGGCGGCGGCTTGTGCGTAGGTCATCTGGGGTTCTCTGCGGCTGGTAAGGGGTTCAACGACCGATGTTGTTCACGGAACTGCCCTGGCTCTGCAACTTGGCGAGCAGGCTCTCGAGGTTCGAGTACTTGACCTCGAGCTGTTTCTGGTAGGTGGTCAGCCGCGTCTCGGCGGCGTCGATGCGGGACTGGGTGTCCTTGATCTGGCGACCGAACGTGTCGGCGCGACTCTTCAGCAGCCCGTCGGTCGAGTCCGTGTAGACGTCGAGCTGGGCGATCAGCTTGGTCGCGATGCCCTTGGACGAGCCGGTGAAGAGCTTGGTGACGGCGCTGGTGTCCGTCGTCAGCGCGGTCGTCAACTTGCTCTTGTCGAGCGTCAGCTTGCCATCGCGGTCCGAGGTCACGCCGACCTGGGTGAGCAGCTGGAACGCCGTGTTGCCCGTGTCGTCGACCTGGCCGCCGACGACGCCGCGCAGGTTGGAACGCAACGAGCGCAGCGTCGAGTCGCCGAACAGCGGCGCGCTGGCCTTGCCGTTGGCATCGAGCGCGTTCTGGGCCGTCGCGAAGTCGACGATCTTGTTGTACGCGTCGACGAAGTCCTGCACCTTCTTCGCCGCCGCCTCGGTGTCGTTCGTGACGGTGACCGTGATGTTCTTGTTCGGCGACGGGACCGACAGCAGGTCCACCGAGATGCCGGGCCACAGGTCGGTGATCCCGTTCGAAGAACGCGTCACCACGATGCCGCTGGTGCCGGCCGTGTTCGGGCTCAGCCGGATCCGGGCGTCTTGGGCGTCCGTGACCGCGGCGCCCGCCAGTCCACTGAAGACTTGATCGATCTGGCTGCCGGGCGGCAGCGTTGTAGACGGCAGTACCGAGAACTGGCCGGCGCTGCCGGTCTCCTTGGCGCTCAGCACGAGCTGGTATCGGGTGGCGCCGCTGCCTCCCGTGTCGACGACTTCGGCGCGCACGCCGATGTCGTTCCGGTCGTCCTCGGCGTTGATCGCGGCGGCGATCGAGTTCAGCGACGCGTTCTCCGTGACGACGATCGTCTTGGGATTCCCGCCAACCGTGATGTCGAACTCCAGGCCCGCGCCGGTGAAGCCCGTCAGTGTGGCGCTGGCAGAAGCCTGGCCGATGCCGGCGCGGATCTCCGCCTGCGCGAGCTGTTCCACGCGCGCCGTGTAGGTGCCCGGCACCGCCGTGTTGCTGGCGGTCGCCTTCAGCACCGACTCGTCGTCGCTGGTCGCCTTGAACGACAGGAAGTCGGTCGTCGTCTTCAGCGCCTTGGCGGCGGTGGTCAGCTTGTCGAGCAAGCCACCCAGATCGCCGAACAGCGTCTTCTGTCGGTTGAAGGAGGTCTTCTTTCCCTCCAGCGCGTTGATCGGGCGACGTTCGACGGCGACCAGGGCGGTGATGATCGCCTTGGTGTCCAGACCGGACGCGAGTCCCCCGAAACTGATTCCTGCGCTCGACATGTCGTTGAGCCGGCGGATCCCGGCACACGAACTATCGGAAAACACGCCGGGGCACTTGATGCCCCGTTCCTCAATCCGCCCGATGCCGCGGGCAGTTGGGGGTCCACACCACCGCCCGGAAGCCGGGCGGCACTGCGACAGCGGGATCCGCGGCCCGGCGCACGCGCGCCGGACGACGTGTCGAACGCGGGCTTCGCGCGCTCAGCCGAGCAGGCGCAGGGCCGACTGCGGCTGGCTGTTGGCCTGCGACAGCACCGAGATGCTGGCCTGCTGCAGGATGTTGTTGCGCGTCAGCTGTGCGGTCTCGTAGGCGACGTCGACGTCGCGGATGCGCGATTCGGCGGCGCTGAGATTCTCGACGGTGATCGCCAGGTTGTTGATCGTGCTGCCGAGGCGGTTCTGGGCGGCGCCCAGTGAGCCACGCAGCGCGCTGACCGTGTTGATCGCGGCGTCGATGTTGGTGATCGCGGTGGTCGTCGCGCCGGCGGAGCCGATGTCGAGCGAGTTCAGCGACAGCGAGGTGCTGAGTGCGGCCGACAGGCTGACCGACAGGGTGTCGATGCCGCTGGTGGTGCCGAAGCCGACCTGGAAGCTCACCGCGCTGGCCGAGCCGTCGAGCAGCTTGATGCCCGAGAACTCGGTCGAGCGACCGATGCGGTTGACCTCGCTGACCAGGCTCTTGAACTCCTCGTTCAGCGTGTCCTTGTCCTGGCCGCTGACCGAGCCGTTGCTCGATTGGATCGACAGCTCGCGCAGGCGCGTCAGG
>CAMAUH010000029.1 GCA_945861365.1 Candidatus Kuenenia stuttgartensis | reverse complement strand
GTTGCGGAAGTCGTTCTGCGCGTTGTTGATCATGCAACCCGTGCAGAAGATCGAGCCGGCGCTCGACAACGCGGCGATCGCGGGAATCTCGCTGCTCCAGGCCGCACCTTGCGCGCAGGTGACGTCGACGTTGCAGGCGCCGGAGATCAGGCTGATCGGCACGGCGCGTTGGCCGGCGCCGAAGAAGCGGTAGCCGGAGCCGACCTGCACGAGGTGCAGTTGCAGCTGCGGTCGGCTGGCGCTCGGCACGTAGACCTCGGTGACGATCTCCTCGCCGGCGACGACCGGCGTCCACAGCTGGCCCGCGGCCGAATGGTCCGCGGCGTCGAACGGCCGCACCACGACCTCGTAGTCGCTGCTGTAGACCATCATGCGCGCGCCAGCTGGCATGAAGAACTGGTCGAAGCCGAGGTTCACGTGGCTCGCGTCGGGCGCTTGGATGCGCAGCCGCCACAGCGACCAGGCAGCATCGAGTTGCTCCCAGGTGCCGTGCGTGGCCGGGTCGATGGCGACCGGGAACGGCATCGCGTAGCGGGCCGGCTGGCCGTTCATGGCGCGTTGCACGTCCTCGAGATCGATCGCGGCGCGATCGAGGGCCGGCACGGCGACGATGGCGACGTTGTCGAGCGGCTGGGCGGCGGGATGTACGCGCCCGACCGGATCGATGGTCTGCGCGAACAGAGTGGTGACGAAGAACAGCGGCGCCGCGGCGGCGGCGTGGGTGGTTCGGAGCATGGGAGCGAGGTGGGGTCGACCTTGGGGCGGCGGTTCGACGACAGCAGGATGACTCCGGGTTCCCCGCCGAGGCAGTGAGAAACCCGGGAATCGCCTCGGCTGCTGGCGTGGCAAGCCGTGCGCGAGGCGCGCGGCGGACGATGGCATCGCGCGGTGCGGGCGCCCGGCATCGCAACCAGGCGTCGGGTCGCTAGCCTGTTCGCCCCGCGTTCCCGGTCGCCGGCCGCGGGCCTCCGCCAATGAGCCATCCGCAAGTCGTCCGCGTCTACAGCACCTACCAGGACCCCGACTACGAGTGCCCGTGGCAGAACGTGGCGCCGCGCGGCAGCACCGGGTCGGGCGTCATCGTCGCGCAGAACCGCATCCTGACCGGGGCGCACGTCGTCGCCAACGCGACGTTCGTGCAGGTGCAGAAGCAGGACGATCCGCGCAAGGTCGAAGCGCGCGTGCTCGCCATCAGCCACGACTGCGATCTCGCGCTGCTCGAACTGACCGACCCGGCGTTCACGCGCGGCATCAGGCCGGCGTCGATCGGCGAACTGCCGGCGCTGCGCGAAGCGGTGCAGGTGGTCGGCTACCCGATCGGCGGCGAAGAGGTGTCGATCACCGAAGGTGTCGTGTCGCGCATCGAGGTGCAGCGCTACGAGCACAGCCAGCGGCATCTGCTCGCGGTCACCGTCGATGCGGCGATCAACGAAGGCAACAGCGGCGGCCCGGTGTTCGCGCGCGGCAAGGTGGTCGGCATCGCGTTCCAGGCGCTGCCCGACGCCGAGAACATCGGCGAGATGGTGCCGGCCCCGATCCTGCAGCGCTTCCTCGCCGGCGTGCAGCAACGCAAGGACCCGCAGGTGCCGGGCATCGGCATCACCACGCAGCCGCTCGAGAACCCGGCGCTGCGCGCGCACCTCGGCATGAAGCCGGCGCACAGCGGCGTGCTGGTGACGGCGGTGCAGTACGGCTCCAGCGCGTGGGGCCAGCTCGAGGTCGGCGACGTGATGATGGAGCTCGACGGCCTGCGGATCGCCGACAACGGCACCGTGCGTTACCGCGGCCGCTACCGCTGCCAGTTCGATGCGATCATCGGCGACCACCACTGCGGCGACGTGGTGCGCGCGCGCGTGCTGCGGGCCGGCAAGGTGTTGACGGTGCAGATGACGATGCAGCCGATGGCGTGGCTGGTGCCGCGCATCGAGTTCGATCGCCGGCCGATGTGGTTCCTGTACGGCGGCCTCGTGTTCCAGCGGCTGACCGCCGAGTTCCTGCGCATCTGGGGCGAGCACTGGTGGGACAAGGCGCCGAAGGAGCTGCTGCACCTGTACTACTCCGGGCTGCGCAAGCAGGACCAGCAGGAGGTCATCGTGCTGGCGCAGGTGCTCGCCGATGCGGTGAACGTCGGCTACGAGCCGTTCGCCAACGACGTGGTCGCGACGGTCAACGGCCAGCATCCGGTCGACATGCGCGACTTCGTGCAGCGCATGGACGCGGCGAAGGGTGAGGTCGTGCTGAAGCTGTCGAGTGGGGCCACGGTGCTGCTCGATGCGGCGGCGGCGAAGGCGGCGATGCCGCGCATCACGCAGCAGTACCACGTGCCGGGCGATCGCTCGGCGGACCTGGCGCGCGTGGTCGGCAAGGCGGGCAAGCGCGCGCGCGGCTGACGACGGCACCGGCCGCGGTTTTTCGGCGCGGCGGCGTCATGCTGGCCTCGGCCCCCCGCGCGGCGTCGTACGCGGTTGGGCACTCGCTACCGCACTGCTCGGCCCGGTGGCACTGCTCGCCAGCGTCGTGATCGAACGTCCGCGCGCGTTCGCCGACCGCCGCGCCATCACCCGCCGGCGCCGCCGCGCATCGCCACCGTGCCCGCGTACTGAGCGCCTCGGAAGTGTGGCGCTCCGAGATGTCGGGCCAGGAACGGCACAGTGCCAACGCGGAGTACCTCCGCGTGCTCTAATGCGGCGATGCGTCTTTTGCCGTTCATGCTCGGTGCAATCGCGTCGCTGACGGCCGCTTGCACTTCGACGCGTGTGTTTCCGATTCCCGCTGGGATCGACACAGTCCTGGTGGTCGAGAACCCCAAGGTGATCGTGCCGGACTTCGTGGCGTTCTTGTGCGCCGCGTTCGCTCGGCATGGCATCGCCGCGCGCGTCGTTGCAGAACGACCCGCGGATGGCGACTTGCCGCACGTGACGTACACGGCGATTCGCTCGTGGGATCTCGGTACCTACCTGACCGACGCGGATGTGGTCGTGCATCGAGGCGCGGACGTGCTCGGCAGCGCCAACTACCACCTGATCGGCAAGGGCGGTCTGTCGTTGATGAAATGGCAGTCTGTCTCGACGAAGTTGACGCCGATGATGGACGAGCTGCTCGCGGCCTACCCTTCGGTCGAGAACCCTGCTCCATAGGTTCATGGTGACTCTCGCGCTCACGCTGCTGCTGGCCCTCGCACCGCAGTCGCCGCCACCGACGGCGACTACCGACCTGCGCGCGGAGCTCGCCCGCACAGTCGACCTGCCGACGCGCGAGCAGCGTCACAAAGCCGTCGACGAACTGCTGACGAAGTCGCGCGACGTCGCGCAGTGGACCGCCGCCTGCGCGTCGTTCGGCACGTTTGCGCCACTCGAGCCAGGACCCTCGCGGCAGACCATCGAACTGCAGGTGCTCGACCAGATCGAACGCACCGAGTTGTTCCTGTTCGTGCCGAAGTCGTACGACCCGAGCAAGCCCGCCCCGCTGTTGCTGTGGGGCCACGGGGCCGGCGGCACCGGCGCGCGTGAGTACCTGCAATGGGAACAGCTCGCCGAGCAGCTCGGCATGCTGGTGCTGGCGCCGACCGCGTTCGACACGCAGCCCGGCTACCACTTCGCGCCGCGCGAACGCGCCAACGCACTGGCCGCGCTGCGCTGGGCGCGGCGCCACGCCAACATCGACGAGAACGCGATCTTCGTCGGCGGTTGGTCGCAGGGAGGCCACCAGGCCTGGGATCTCGCGCTGCGGTATCCCGACCTGTGGGCCGGCGTGCTGCCGGTGGTCGGTGGGCCGCGCGCCGAGATGGGCGTGAAGAACAACCTGCGCTTCGTCGAGAACGTCGTCGGCCTGCCGATCCGCGATCTGCAAGGCAGCCGTGACGATGCGAAGCTGCTGATGAACCTGCGCCTCGCGTTCGCGCGCCTGCAGCGGTTCGGCCACAAGGACGCGCAGCTGGTCGAGTTCAAGGATCGCGCCCACGACGCCGACCTGACGGCGGTCGATTGGGTCGCGTTCTTCGCCAAGCGGCGCGCGGCCAAGCCTGGCCGCGTCGTGCGGGTCGCGGCCGAACCCGGCGAAGCGCGGGCGGCGTGGCTCGAGATCAGCAAGGTCGCCGCGCAGGTCGTGGTCGACGGGCCGCTGGTAGTCAATCCGGCCGCGTGGAACGCGCTCGACGAGGCCGGCCAGCGGGCGCACGCGCTCGACAAGCTCGGCGACATGACCGCGCGTCTGGTCGTCACCGACCGTGGGCATGGCCAGTTCACCGCCGAGGGCAAGCACGTGCAGGCGTTCGTGCTGTGGCTGGCCAAGGACCAGCTCGGCAAGGACGGCGCGGTCGAGGTGCGCTGGCAGAGCAAGCTGACGAAGGGGCGGGTGGTGCCGGACGCGGCGGTGCTGTTGCGCGATTTCGTCGAACGTTTCGATCGCACTCGGCTACCCGTCGCGCGCATGCTGGTGCCATGAGCGAGCAGTTCACGGCAGCGGCGCAAGGTCCGCTGTTCACGGTGTTGTCCTCCCAGTTGCCCGGGTGGGGCAAGAACACGCTGCGCGAGCGGGTGCGCGCCGGTTGCATCGAGGTCGACGGCGTCGTCGTCGCACGCACCGACCACCCGGTGATGGCCGGCGCCAAGGTCGTCGTGAAGGATCGTTCCGGCGCCTCGGTCGCGCCGACGCGCGCGCGTGGCACAGCCTCGCTGCCGGTGCTGTTTCTCGACGACGACCTGATGGCTGTCGACAAGCCGGACGGTCTGTTGTCGGTGTCGACCGACGACGAGACCGAACGCACCGCGCTGTCGCTGGCGCGTTCGCTGCTGCCGCCGGGCAAGGCGGATCTGTGGCCGTGCCATCGCCTCGATCGCGAGACGTCGGGCGTGCTGCTGTTCGCGCGCACCAAGGCCGCCCGCGACGCGGTGCAGGGCGCGTGGGGGCACTCGCGCAAGGTCTACGCCGCAGTCGTCGACGGCCAGCCCGAAGGCAACGCCGGCACGGTCGAGCAACCGCTGTGGGAGGACCGCAACCTGCGCGTGCGCGTCGGCGAACATGCCGAGGCGAAGGAGGCGCGCACGCGCTGGACGATGATCGCGCGCGGTCGCCAGCGCTGTTGGCTCGAGGTCGAACTCGACACCGGCCGGAAGCACCAGATCCGCGCGCACTTCGCGTGGCTCGGCCACCCGGTGGTCGGCGACGACCGCTACGGCACGCGCGCGCGGCGGCTGTGCCTGCACGCGCAGCGGTTGGAGTTCCCGCATCCGCGCACCGGTGAGACCGTGGTGTTGGAAGCGCCGGTGCCGGCGGTCATGCGCGCGGAGTTCGACGGCGTGCTGCGCTGAGGTGTGCTCGGTCAGTCGATGGCGAACACGTCGTCGACGGTCGTCGCTTCGAGAATGCGATCGAGCCAGCGATCCAGGTCGGCGGGACCGGCGGCCAGCACGCGTGCCGCCGCATCGGGTGGCAGCGCGCCGAAGCGGCGCTGCAGCTGGCGGAGCAGCGTCTGCTGGCGCGCTTCGGTGAGGCCCTCCAGCTTCCCTTCCAGCTTCCCTTCCAGCTTTCCCTCCAGCTTCCCTTCCTCGCGCCCCAAACGACGACTCTCGAGACGAATGCGTTGGCCTGTGGTCATGCGGGTTTGCTCCGGTTGCTGCAGATGCTTGTCGAATGCCATGCGCACTTCGGTTTCGGTCAGGTCGGTAGTGTCGACAAGATACCAGCCGAGCTCATCGAGGGCCTCGTGCGGCGCCATCGCGCCGGCGTCCTGCTCGACGGCGCGCAATACATCGCCCCAACGATCGAGGCAGGTGAGCAGTTCGGCGACCGGGCGTCCGCGCGTGTGCTGCAGGAACAGGAACGTCAGGATCAGGATCGGCGGCAACGGGCGCTCGAGCAGTTCGCTCTCGCTGCCCGCCGCCAGGTCGTCGACGACCATGCCGATGTGCGGTTGCAAGGGTGCGAAGTCTGCTGCCACCTCCGGAGCGAGGTCGCGCCGCCACGCTTGGCTGCCATCCATGCCGCCGTGCGCGAGCACCAGCGGCACGACCAAGGCCGGCCCCATGTCACCATGGCGCGTGGACCGGTGGGCGAGATGCACCGAGTAGCGCAGCACCTGCCAGTGCAGGCCGCCATCGGGGCTGCTCTTGTGTTCGATGACGAACAGCACGACGTGTGCGCTGCCGAGCAGGGTGGCGCAGAACACGAGATCGGCCTGGTGGTTGCGCAGCCGCAGGCCGGCGACGCGGCCGTTCGCTGGCGCGAGCGTGGTCCAGTCGATGTGCCGCACGATGTGCTTCGGCAACATCGAACGCACCCAGGCGAGTGCGTGTGCCGGATGGCGAAGTACGGACCAGAACAGGGTGTCATGCGGCGTTTGCATGCGGGCTCCTCCTGTCCAAAAGGGACGCAACCCCTGCACTTTGGACGCGATTTCCGCAGATTCCGCGCCCCGCGCGCCGCTCAGGCCGGCTCGAGCGTGACGAACAACTGCTCGTGCGTGCACAGCAGCACGAACAGCTCGCGCAACGCCGCGTCGTCGTGCGCCCGCACCGGCAGTTCGCTCGCGTCCGCCAACAAGGAACGCACGCGCTGCAGGCACTGCGCATCGTTGCGCAGCCGCACCGCCGCGTAGTCGCGCGCTTCCCCGAGGTCGGTGCGTGCGAAGTGCTCGTCGACGTTGACGCGGAAGCGCTGGTAGGTCGCGTACGGCGTCAGCCCGTACGTGATCGGCCGTTCCTCCAGCGGATCGGCCCACGGCAGCCAGCGGCCCATCTGCGCGTCGAGATCGGGCAGGCCCAGTTCCGGATGCCGCTGCGCGCGTTCGAACGCGGCGAACAGGTGCGCATACAGCGGATTCGGCGCGCGGCGGCCGCAGCGCAGCGTCGTGGTGTGGTCGAGGAACGCGGACTCGGCGGCGAAGTCGGTGTGTGCCGGCAGCCGCGGGGCGCGATCGATGCCACCGAGCAGCAGCCCGCAGTCGGCGAGGTGTTCGGGTGCATCGCCACGCGCCAACGCGCGCAGGTCGGCGGCGGCGACGGCGACGGTGTCGTCGGTCGTGCGCGACGGCAGCTTGCCGCCGAGCCACTGCAGCCGCAGCAGCCGCAGCCGATGCCGCAGCGCGTGTTCGCTGCCGGTGAACGACGGGTGCGGTCGCGGTGGCTGCACCTGGCGCGCGGGCGCATCAGCGCGGCGCAAGCACACGACGAAGTTGGAGCGCAGCTCCTGCCACAGGTCGAGGTAGTCGAGCACGAAGCTCTGCGAGCGATCGTTCAGCTGCAGCCGTTCCGCCATCGCGTCGGGCTGGCCCCACGGCCGGTGGAACCAGTGGCCCGGCACGAGCCCCGCGTCGCGCGCCAGCGCACCGAGCTGGAAGCCGGTGAAGCCGCGGTCGCCGGCGTGCAGGAAGCCGTCGACGATGCCGGCGTCGTTCTTGCTGTCGGCGTAGCTGGTGAACGCGTAGCGCAGCGGGTGCGCCAGCGGCAGCCGTCGTACGAAGGTCCGCAGCGCCGCCGGGTGCGCGCGTTCGCCGGCATGCAGGCCGAGCAGCTTCGCCAGGCGCTGCAGCTGGAACACGCGCTGCCGCGACCAGTGTGGGTAGACCATCAGCCGCAGCACGCCGCGTTCGGTCAGCTTGGCGGCGAGGCCGCGCAGCGTGGCCAGCGGGTCGGCGACGTTCATCAGCACGCCGTAGCACTCGATGACGTCGAACTGGCCGGCGGGCCACGTCGACGGGTCGTCGAGGTCGACCGGCGCGAAGCGCACGTGGCGCTGGCGGTGCAGCACGCAGCGGGTCTTCGCGCGCGCGAGGCTGGGTTCGCTGAGGTCGGTAGCGGTGATCTCGGCGTGCGGGTTGGCGACGCCGAACACGTACGGCTGGAACGTGCCGCAGCCGGCCAGCCAGATGCGCGGGCGCTGCGGTGCGGGGCCGCTGCCGCAGCGATCCCACAGCCAGTCGGCGTGCAGCTCGTACGGGTGCGTGCTCGGCACCGCCGCCAGCAGCGGCACCTTCGGGTAGGGCCACGCCGCGTACTGCGTGCGCATCACCGTCGACTTCGATCCGATCGCCATCCGGCCCGTGCTATCGGCAGCAACGGCATCCGGGCTGAGGTGGCGTGCCCGTCAGCCGCCTGCCGTCAGCCGTCGGCCGGCGCGTCGTACATCTCGGCGATCTCTTCGCGCGCCGCGTTGAGGTCCTCGGGCGTCTTCATCGGCAGGAAGCGCGTGTTGCGGCCGCTGCGGCGGACCTGCAGGAAGTTGGTGTCGACGTGCGCGGTCAGCTCGCCGATCAGGTGCTCGATCTGCACGACCTTCTTGGTCTCGACGGTCTTCTCGACGAAGTACCAGCCGAGGTCGAAGTCGCGGTCGATGGCGGCGGCGCTGAACAGGAACGTGTTGGTGTTGAACACGTCGACGACGCTCGGGTCGAAGTCGGACGGGTAGCGGATCTGCTCGATCAGCTGCGTCCTCCCGAGATAGCGGAACGGCGAGCCGCCGACGTCCTCGGGCCACTTCGGCGCCAGTTCCACGGTCGCCTGGCATTTGCTCTGGATGTGGTGGCCGAGGATCACCGGATCGATGCGTGCGCCGAGGTTGTCGACGTTGCGCACGAGCAGGTACTTGCCGCCGCGCGCCAGGAAGCGCTGCAGGGCACCGCAGCGGCGGAAGGCCGGCGCGAAGTCGCCGTGGCCGGGGCCGTACGGCGAGATGCCGCCATCTTGCAGGTGGAACAGCTCGCCGCGCTGCGTCATGCGCAGCTGCACGAACTGCGTGAAGTGCTCGAGGTCGGCCTCGGCCTGCCCGAAGTTGTCGTGCACCGCGAAGTGCTGCTTGGTCGCGGTGTCGGTGGCGAAGCTGTTCATCAGGTACAGCGGCACCGAGCCGCCGGTCGCTCGCTGCATGCGCGCGCAGTCCTCGACGCACAGCGCCAGGAACGAACGCTCCTTGCCGAGCACCGGCACGACGCCCTTGACGACGCCACCGAAGCGCGTCGCCATGCCGCCGTTCAGCACGACGACGCCGAGTTCGCCCTTGCCGATCGCGTCGCGGCCGAGGCGTTCGAGTTCCTTCGCGGCCTTGGTGGTGGTGCCGGGCAGCTTGTGCAGCGTGCCGGCGGGCGGTGCCAGCAGGTCGCCGGTGACGGCGTTGGTGGCCTTCGACAAGCGACCGGCGGCGACGTCGTCGCGCCATCGCTGCTGCAGCTCGGCGTCGTAGCCGTATTGCTGCAAGAAGGCCCGCTGCTGCTCGGTGAGTCCGGTCAAGGCCGCTGGAGGCTAGCGGCGAGGGGCCGGCCGGTCCAACGCGTGGCTGCCGTGGCCAGTCGTCGTGGTCGCGGGCTACTGTCGACCCGATGCGAGCGACCGAACGCGCTGCGAAGCCCTGCCTCGCCCGTTGGCCGGCGATCCTCGGCATCGTGGGGTTGCTCGCGGCGTGCCACGGGCTCGCGGATTCTCCCGGGAGCGAGCCCGTCCGCAGCGTTCCAGCCCGCATCGACACGGGTATCGGGCTCGTGATGGTCCGCATCGAGGCGGGCACGTTCCGCATGGGCAGTCCCGTGGGAGAGCCCGGACGCCGCGACGACGAGACGCTGCACACCGTGACCATCAGCAGGCCCTACTGGATCGGCGAAACCGAGGTCACGCAGCAGCAGTGGAAGGCGGTGATGGGCGCGAAGGACTGGGGCGGTGACTACGATAAGGTGGGCGCGAGCCATCCGGCGACGAGCGTGTCGTGGCACGACGCGGTGGCGTTCTGCGACAAGCTGACCGAGATGGAGCGCGCCGCGGGGCGACTGCCCGATGGGTATCGCTACGGGCTGCCGAGTGAGGCCGAGTGGGAGTACGCGTGCCGCGGCTGGGCGACGACGGCGTTCTGCTACGGCGATGAGGAGGGGCTGCTCACGGAGTTCGCGGTCGTCGACAAGAAGTTCGAGAAGGGCAACTCCGCGGACCCGGTGCGAACCAAGAAGGCGAATGCGTTCGGGCTCTACGACATGCACGGCAACGTGTGGGAGTGGTGCGCCGACTGGGCGGAGTACGAACGCGGCGTCATCACCGAGACCTATGACGGGCCGCAGACCGACCCCCTTTCTCGCAGCGGCTCGCGTACGCTACTTGCCGAGCGCCGACACGACCCCTTGAGCGTCTGCTCGAAGTGTCTGCAGCCTGAGCGAGCTGCGCTTGCCTCAGGTGGTTCGCTGCTGCCACGTGCGCGGATCGCGACGGCCGTGCACGACAGCCATCACGACAACCCGAACCCCTCGACGCGATAGAAGACGCCGTAGGGGAAGCGCGGTAGCAGGGCTCGGCGGAGCGATGCGTGGGCGACGCGGTGGCGCAGCGGGTGTTCCACGATCTGATCCAGCAGCACATCGACTGCGGCGAGAAACACCTCTCCGAACCCAGGCTGTCGTTCGTCGTACCAAGCGGCTGCCTCAGCCACATCGGCGGCAGCGGCTTCGGCGACGATGAGCTTCATGGGTCGTGGCGCAGGCGACTCCGGATCTCTTCACGGACCACTTGCCACGAACGCACGGGCATGTCGCCGCTGTCGTAGGCAGCTTGGCGGCGGTCGAGTTCGGCGCGCTGGGCCGGGGTGACGGGCAACGAGTCGGGCACTTGCCGGAAGCTCTCCCAGACCTGGTCGAGCAGTTGCAGACGTTCGGCGTCGGTCAGTGCGTTCAGGTCGATCTTGGGCAGGCCCATCACTGCATTCTGGCGGCGGGTTGTGGCTGCGCAACGGGGGGGATGATGACGAGCCATGCGCTCGCTGCCGAGACCGGAGTCGTGCACGTGCACCGAACCAGGGAAGGAACTCTGCGGATGCTTCGTGAGGTGCGGCGGCAGGTCGCGCTGCCGGATGCCGCGCGAAGGTTCGGGGCCTTGCGTTTCGGTGCTGGCATGAGCCTGAGACTCAGGAACCCTCGACGATTCGTGCCACCGCTGCGCACTTCGCGTCACTCCTGGGCGTGTGAGCACGGCCGCAGGGGGCGTACGTCGCATGAGGGAGCCCGCACGCGCGCATTCCGCCGCGAACCACTCCGCGCTACACAAGAGTGCGATGGCGACGAGCGAGGCACCCGATCCGCAGGCGAGCAAGCTCGAGCCCACGGCCCCGATCACGTGCCTGCGCGGCGTCGGCCCATCGCTCGCTGCCAAGCTCGCCGCCGCCGGCATCACCACGCTGCTCGACCTGCTGCTGTGCTTCCCGCGCCGCTACCGCGCGCTGCGCGAGCTGGCTGCTCCCGACGAAGCGCACGTCGGCGAACTCGTGCGCCTCGTCGGCACCGTGCGCAGCGTGCGCAGTGCGTGGCTGCCCGGCCGCCGTTCGATGGTGACCGCGCAGTTCGCCGTCGACGAAGGGGCGCCATTCGAAGTGCAGTGGTTCAACCAGCCGTGGTTGAAGAAGAACTTCGCGATCGGCGACGTGCGCACGCTGGAAGGCGTGCTGGTGCAGAAGGGCAAGCGCTTCCTGCTGCAGCAGGAAGCGCGTGCTGCCGCGCACGGCGACCCCGAGCGGCGAGGTGCAACTGCGCTATCCCGACATCGATGGCGTCAGCAACGCGCGGCTGCAGCAGTGGCTGGCGCTGGTGCTGCAGGACCTCGATTGGCAACGCATCGCGCTCCCGCCGCTGCCGCAGGGCCTCGACGAGTTCGCGGTCGAACCGACCGGCCTGCTGCGCGCGATGCACGTGCCGAACGACGTCGCCGAACACGAACACGCGCGGCGCCACTTCGCCGTGCGCGAGGCCGTGGCGCTGTTCGCTGCCGTCGAGAAGGCGCGCCGAGCGCGCGCAGTGCGGCCGGCGCGGCCGTTCCCGGTCGAGCCGGCGCTGGCAGCGCGCATCCGCGCCCGCATCCCGTTGCAGCTGACCGCCGACCAGGAAGCCGCCGTGCAGCTGCTGTGGCAGAAGCTCGCCGGTCCCGCGGCGATGGGTGTCCTGCTGCAGGGCGACGTCGGCACCGGCAAGACCGCGGTGGCGATCGCGGCGGCGTTGGCGGTGCTGGCGCGCGGCGCGTCGGTCGCGTTCCTGGCGCCGACCGAACTGCTCGCAGAGCAGCATTGGCAGAACGTCGCGCGCTGGCTCGCCGGCAGCGGCGTCGACGTCGTGCTGCATACGGCGCAGCAGCAGAGTGCACCGCGAACGGACAAGCCGGCGCTGGTGTTCGGCACGCACGCGCTGCTGACCAGTGGTGCTCCGCTCGGCAAGCTCGGCCTCGTCGTCGTCGACGAGCAGCATCGCTTCGGCGTGCAGCAGCGCATGGCGCTCGTGCACAAGGGCGACAACCCGCACGTGCTGGTGATGACGGCGACGCCGATCCCGCGCACGCTGGCGCTGGTGCTGTTCGGCGACCTCGACGTCGCCGTGCTGCAGCAGCGCCCGCCGGGCCGCCGCAGCGCGCGCGCGTTCCACGTCGCCACCGACGATTGGCCGCGCGCCGTGCGCTCGATCGCGCGCGCGGTGAAGCGGCGCGGCCGCGTGTTCGTCGTCTGCCCGGCGGTCGGCGAGGACGGCGAGAAGGGCGGCGTCGTGCGCATGCAGGAAGTGCTGCAGCAGCGCTTCCGTTGCGGGCTCGTGCACGGCCGCATGAAGCCCTTGGAACGGCAGGCGATGCTCGCCGCGTTCCGCGATGGCCAGCTCGACGTGCTGGTCGGCACGACGGTGCTGGAGGTCGGCGTCGACGTGCCCGACGCGGTGCTGATGGTGGTCGCCGCCGCCGACCGCTTCGGCATCGCGACGCTGCACCAGCTGCGCGGGCGCGTCGGCCGCGGCACGCGCCGCGGTTTGTGCCTGTTGTGCGGGCCACGCACCGAACGCATCGCCGCGGTGTGCCGCACGACCGACGGCTTCGCGCTGGCCGAGGCGGACCTGGCGCTGCGCGGCAGCGGCGAACTGCTCGGCACGGCGCAGAGCGGGTTCGGCGAACTGCGCGCGCTCGATCCGGTCGAGGACCTCGAACTGCTGCGGCGCGTGCGTCAGGCGGTCGCTACGGATGGTGGGGCACGATGAACGACGAACGGGTGCTGTCGGTGGCGGAAGCGCGGGCGATCGACGTCGATGCGGCGACGCGGCTCGGGCTGCCGACGTTGCTGCTGATGGAGAACGCCGCACGTTCGGTCGCCGAGGTTGCGCAGACACTCGGCGAGCGCTTCGTCGTGCTGGCGGGAGCGGGCAACAACGGCGGCGACGGGCTTGCTTCGGTGCGGCATCTCGGCTGGCGGCGCTGTGCGGTGCATCTGCTGGCGGAGCCCGATGCGCGGAAGTGCCCCGATGCGGCGCTGCAGCTGCGCGTGCTGCGGGCTGCGGGCGTGCCGGTGGTGGTCGGCGCGTTGCCTCCGTTCGCGCAGCAGGCGGGGGCGGTGTGGATCGACGCGCTGTTCGGCACCGGGCTCGACCGCGAACTGGTCGGTGTGCCGCGGCAATGGGTTGAAGCGTTCGCGCAGACGCGTGGGCCGGTGCTGGCGGTCGACATCCCGAGCGGGTTGCACGGGGACACGGGGGACGTGCTCGGTGCGGCCGTGCGCGCCGAGGTGACGGTGACGTTCGTGGCGCCAAAGCGCGGCATGGTGACGGCGAACGGGCGCGCGCACTGCGGGCGCGTCGTCACGGCCGGGCTTGGGCTGCCGTAGGGCCGCGCGACGACTGACTCACCGCCAGAACGAACCCAATGCCGCCGCGAACGCCGCCGGCTGCTCCATCGGCGTCATGTGCGCGGCCCCCGGCACCACGACGCGCAGAGCACCCGCGATCCCGTTCGCCATCACGTCGGCCTCGGCGACCGGCGTGATCGGATCCAGCTCCCCGACCACGCACAGCGTCGGCACCGTGATGCTGCCGAGCATCGCCACGCGGTCCGCACGATCCTTCAGCCCGCGCAGGTCGGCGACGATCGTCTCGACCGGCGTGCCTTCGATCATCGTGCGCACGCGCGCGCGCACCATCGCGTCGGCATCCGGCGCCAGCAGCTTCGGCAACATCGCGTCGGCGATCGCCGCGCGGCCCTTGTCCAGCACCGTCGCCACCGCCATGTCGCGGCCGGCTCGCGCCTGATGCCCGTCGGCGCCGGCGCGTGTGTTGCTCAGCACCAGCGAACGCACCAGCTGCGGATGCCGGGCCCACAGCGCGAACGCCACGTAGCCGCCCATCGACAGGCCGACCACGTCGACCGGGTCGTCGGTGAGTGAGCGGATCACCGCCGCGGCGTCGTCGGCGAGCCGTTCCATCGTGTGCACCGCGTCGCCGGCGAACGGCGACTCGCCGTGGCCGCGCTGGTCGAGCGCGCACAGCGTGCGGCGGCGTGCCAGAGGCGAACGCAGCGTGTCGAGCCACATGCGGTGGTCGAGCGGGTAGCCGTGCAGCAGCAGCGCCAGCGGGCCGGTGCCGGCGCAGTGCGCGCGCAGCACGGTCGGCTGCGGGCCGTCGTCGATCGGGATCGTGCGCGTCGTGATCACGGCTTGGCCAGCCGCAAGCGCGCGACCGCCTCGACGTGGTAGGTCTGCGGGAACATGTCGTAGGCCTCGACGTGTTCGAGCTCGTAGCCGCCGTCGACGAGCTGGCGCAGGTCGCGAGCCAGCGTCTGCGGATCGCACGACACGTAGACCATGCGCTTGGCCCGCAGCTGCAGCAGCAGCGGGATCGCCGGCTTCGCGCCGAGGCGCGGCGGGTCCATCAGCACGAGGTCGGGCCGTTCCTTGTTGTCGCGCAGGAACGCTTCGGTGGTCGCGCGCAGGTAGGTGACGTTGTCGCAGCCGTTGGTCTTCACGGCGACGCGGCCGAGCGTGCACGCGCGCCGTTCGTCCTCGACCGCGACGACGCGCGAAAAGCGCCGCGACAGCGGCAGCGAGAACAGGCCGACGCCGGCATACAGATCGAACGCGAGCTCGCCGCGTTCGTCGCCGATGGCGCCGGCGACCAGTTCGCCGACCAGATGGCGGTTGCCCTGGAAGAAGCTCTCCGGCTCGATCAGGTAGCGGAAGCCCGAGACCTGGTGTTCGACCAGGTCCTTGCGCATGCCGGGCAGGTCCGGCGCCCACGACGCACCGGCGGTGCCGCAGGCGCCGTCGATCTGGTACGGCCACTCCTTGCGCGGCAGCTGCGCCACCGCAGCGCGCACGCCGGGCAGGCCCTGTTCGAGTTCGGGCGCCAGCACCGGGCACTGGTGGATGTCGAGCGTCTGGTGCGTGAACGCGCGGTGGAAGCCGAGCACCAGGGCCGGGGCCTTGCCGCCCGCCGCCACGGCGGCGTCGGCGGCGGCGTTCTCGTTGCGCACCAGCTCGCGCCGCTCCGGCTTGCGCAGGCGGCCGTGCGAACCGTCGGCGCGTTCGCCCGACGTCGAGTGCAGCTTCAGCTGCGTGCGCACGCGGTAGCCCCACGGGTCGGCCTGGTGCACGACGACCGGTTGCGGCCATTCGAAGCCTCCCGTGCGCGTCAGCGCGTCGCGCACGAAGTCGCCCTTCGCCGCGACCTGCGTCGCGTAGTCGACGTGCTGGAACTGGCAGCCGCCGCACTCGCCGAAGTGCTGGCAGCGCGGCGCGACGCGGTTGGGACCTGGGCTCAGCACTTCGAGCAGGCGCGTGCGCACGAAGTTCTTCTGCAGTTCGCTGACTTCGACGCGCACGCGGTCGCCGGGCGCGCCGAACGGCACGAACACCGTGATGCCGTCGTGGTGGGCGATCGAGAAGCCGCCGAAGCCGAGGCGTTCGACGGTGACTTCGAGGGTCTGGCCGAGGGTCAGTGGCACCATGTGGGGGCGAACACGCTACCACGGCGGGGTAGTGCTGACGTGCGCGTTGTCAGCGCTGCGGCCGGCGGCGTGACGACGTTCAGCCCGGCTTGCGACCGATCGTCACCGCATCGTGGCTGCGCTGCAGTGGCCAGTGCACGAGTCGCGCCAGCTTGAACAGCACACCCGGCGCGTGGTCGCTGAGCGGCTGCGGGCAGCGCGGCAGCCAGCCGCGCGGTTCCAGCGTGCCCCACGTCACCAGCTCGACATCGAGCTTCGCTTCGTCGTGCAGCGCGCGCAGGCCTTCGGGATAGATGCGCCAGCAATCGACCGGGGCCTCGTGGTACGGCCAGCTGACCGGACTGATCGTGACGACGCGGCCGCCGGGGCGGCACACGCGCGCGAGCTCGGGCAACCAGCGCCACGGCTTGCGAACGTGTTCGAGCACCTGGCCCGACAGCACGAGGTCGTAGCTGCCGTCGGCGATCGGGAACGTGTACTCGTCGCGCGCGCTGTGCGTCATGCCGGGGCGGCCGGCGAGGTCGACGGTGTCCCACTGCTGCGGCGCGCGTTCGCCGAGGTGCTGCTGCACCATGCGCTGGTAGGTGCTCGGCACACCGTCGGGGCCGACCTCGAGCACGCGCGTGCCCGGGCCGAACAGCCCGAGCGCGTGGGTGGCGAACATCCGCTTGCTGTTGTCGTGCATGGTCGGCCCCATGGCATCGGCAGTTACAGCCGCGTTGCTGCAGCCGGGCCGCCGTCAGTTGCCCTTCAGCTTCAGCTTCGCCAATTGCGCCGCGAACGGATTCGCCGCCGGGCTGTCCTGCTTCGGCCCGAACTCGCGC
>CAMAUH010000028.1 GCA_945861365.1 Candidatus Kuenenia stuttgartensis | reverse complement strand
CTGCGGGTGCCTTCGCGGCTGCGGGTGCTGCCGGCCGGGCCGCCGGCTTGCCCGGCGCGGGCGCCGCTGGTGCAGCTGCCTGAGCAGGCTTCGCCGGCGCCGCGGCCGGCTTCGCAGCCGGCTTGCGGGGATTCCGCCCATCGACCTTGTCGATGCTCTCCAGCACCATCGCGGCCAGCGTCTTCAGCGTCGGGAACACGCCCTCACCCGTGTAGGCGACCGCCTCGAAGGTCGGTACGCCGAACTTGTTCATGCGCTTGTCCATCTCGGCGACAGACAGGGCAGTGGGCAGGTCCCGCTTGTTGTACTGGATCACGTGCGGCAGCTCGCGCACGTCCTTGCCGTACTCGGCGAGGTTCTCGATCAGGTTCGCGTACGACTCGATGTTCTCGTCCATCTTCTCGGGATCCGAGTCCGCGACGAAGATGACGCCGTCGACGCCCTGCAGCACCAGCTTGCGGGTCGAGTTGTAGTAGACCTGACCAGGGACCGTGTAGAGCTGGAACTTGGTCCGCATGCCCGCGACGTTGCCGAGGTCGAGCGGCATGAAGTCGAAGAACAGCGTGCGGTCGCCGTCGGTCGAGATCGACGTCAGCTCGCCCTTGTTCTCCTCGGGCGCTTTCTGATGGACGATCTCCAGGTTGGTGGTCTTGCCACTCATTCCCGGGCCGTAGTAGACGACCTTGCAGTTGACTTCCTTCAGAGCGAAGTTGATCTGGACCATGGTTCGGCGCGTTGCGAGCTGGAAACAGGCGACGACAGCCACATCCGTGGCGGCCCGCCCTTGACCGCTTCATCGTCTGCAAGCGGGTCCCCGCTTGAGGTGGCGGGAAGAAAGGCGGGCGAGTCGTCTCCTAGCGAGACCTCAGCCCGGACTCACGCCATGTGCGAGGCGCTGCGGATCACGGCCGCGGCTGCTTCGATGCCCATCTGGGCCGGGCCGATCTCGGCGAACTGGTCGAAGAGCACGACCAGGAAGGAGTCGCCGACGTCGACGAACACCGCCTTGCCGTTGGTCGCGTGCACGGTCAGCTGCGCGCAGCGACCCAGCGAACCTTCGCCGAGGCTGCGGTTGGTGGTCATCAACAGGTAGCTGGCGAGCCCGGCGATGACCTCGCTGTTCTGCTCGGCATCGAGCTCCGCAGCGGCCACCAACCCATCGTTGGTGAGCACCACGGCCCCCCGCACCGAAGGCAACCGGCGCACCTGCGCCACGGCTTCACGGATCCTGCTCATGCGCCTCCCTCGGTCGCGACATGTAGCGCGCCAGCGACGAGTTCCTGCAACTCCGCCAGCACCTCGGTGACGTCGGCGTCGACGTCACACTGCGCCGCCGCGAGCGCTTCGCCGAAGACACAGATGCAGATGTGCCCGAACGGGCCATCGACGACGGTCTTGTTGGCGCTGCCGATGTCGAGCCGGCGGGAGAACCGGTGCGCAGCCTTGGCCACGACCCGTACGACGCGCAGGAACGGGTCACGCCCATCGCGGATCGCCCCCTTCACGAGCGCCTTGGAGCCGCGGATGAACGTGGCCTTGCGCACGCCCGGCAACTTCGCGACGAGCCCGAGCCCCTCACGAACGCGAGCCATCGCCGCGTCCGCGTGGGCTGGTTGCGCGGTCGCCAGCGACGGGTGCTGCAACGACCCGTGGGCCTCGACCTCGTCGAGCAGCGTTTCCAGATCACTGCCGCGATCACCGAGCGTGCGCACGTGCTCGAGCAGTGCCGCGACCTCGGCGTCGGCCGGATCGCAACGCTGCAGCTCCTCGAGCTGCGCCAGCGAAGCGCGCACGGCACCGATGCGGTACAGCACCTCACCCAGCAGCCGGCGCGCCGATCCCGCCTGGGGGTCCATCTCGACGGCACGCTGCAGGCAAGCGACGGCCTCCTGGCCCTCCGCAGCACTGAGATCCCGGTAGAAGTTGACCAGCCGCGCCTGCCCCAGCACGACCCAGCAGCCGGCATCGGCGGGGAAGAGCTGGCTCCACTCCTGGCAGGTCTCGTGCAACCCGGCGCTGTCGCCGGCTTCCACCTGCAGCCTGGCGATCTCCTGATAGAGCTCGGCGGTCGGCGAACGCAGCAACTTGGCGCGCAGTTCCGTCAGGCGCTTCTGCCGCAGGCCGCGCCGGGCACAGTCGGCGAGTTGCCGCAGCTCCGGCGACTTCGGGAACAGCGCCAACCCGTCTTCGGCGATGCGCTGCGCTTTGTCGTGCAGGTCGAGGTTGATGTAGACCTGCCCCAGATCGACGAAGGTCGATGGTGACGGCTGCTCCCGCACCCGCTGTTCGAGCCGGCGCAGCTCCTTCCAGATCTTCATCCGCTGGATCAGGTGCATGGTGCTTCTCGGCTAGCGGAACAGGACCACTTCACCGGTCGCACATGGCAGCGCGAAGCCGGATGCGTCGATGCCTGGCAGGCCGGGCGACAGCCCTTCCTGCGCGAACTCCCACTGCACGTTCATGGTGCCGACGTCGATCGCCACCAGGATGTCGTGCGCGGCCCGGGCCCTGGACTTCGCGCGCCGCAACTGCACCAGCCCCCGGTTGCCGTGCACGCGGATGCCCGCGAGCAGCTCCCCATCCAAGGTCAGGGTTCCCTTGCTGGCGCCAGTCAGGCGATCGAAGGCCATCAGGCGATTGCCGCTCGCCGCGGCGATCACGACCGAACCGGTGAGTGCGATCGAACCATCCGACGGCGCGCGTCCGAGCGACTCCGTCCAGATGACACGGCCGTCCTTCATGTCGACCATGCGCAGGTTGCCGTCCTGGCCGCCGAAGCACAGCAGGCCACGATCCGCGAGCACGCGGGTCGACAACCCGGCCGGGCTGCGCAGCGAAGCCGTGGCCTGGCCGTCCGCGGCATCGAACACCAACACGCGACCGTCCGTGGTGCCGACGTGCAGCTGCCGACGATCGATCGTGGGCGCTCCGGCGACCTGGCCATCGAGCGAAACACTCCAGAGCCGTCGGCCGGAGGCCTGCTCGAAGCAATGCAGCACGCCGTCCCGATCGACGACCGCCACACGGCCCTCGTCGACCATCAGCTCCGTGGCGGCACCCGAACCGAGCGCCACCGGCCACCCGGTGACCGGCACAGCGCTGTCCACGGCGAGGCACTCGATCGTGTTCTCGTTCGTGGTGAAGAACACGCGGCCGCCCTGCAGGCTCGGCGCCGAGTCGACCGCCTTGAGGCCCCCGAGCTCGCGAACCTGGCTGCTGCTGCCGTCGGTGCGAGCGATGCCGAGGCGACCGCCGCGCAGGCCGACCGCGAGCCAGCCATCGCCGATACCGATGCCGGTCTGCACCGGCGCGTCGAAGGTGACCCGCTGTCGCGCGATCACCGCCAACACCACTTCGACCTCCGCGGTCTTGCCGGCGTCGACGACGAGCTCGCGCGGTTCGAAGCCAGCGCGCTGCACGGCGAGCTTCGCCGAGGCACCGTACGGCAACAACACCACGGCCGGCGTCTGCACCGGCTGCGACTGGTTGCCGACAGTGCGCTGCAGCACGACGCCGTCGAGCAGGATCTCGGCGCCGGGCGGGCGCGAAGTCACCATGACCGGCAACTGCGCCGCGCGAGCCGCTTGCGTGTTGTCGAAGTCCTTGTGCAACTGCAGCGCGATGGTGCGCGCCGCCTGCCATTCCCCGGCAGCCATGTGCTGCTGACACTTCGCGCCGAGTTGTTCGCTCTCGGCGATGAACTCGCGCAACCGCACCCAGGTGCGCTCGACTTGCTGCTCCAGGCCCCAGGCCATGTCGTCGGGCGTGCCGGCCTCTTCGACCAGCTGCTTGACCCGACCCAACGACTTCAGCGAACCCTCGGGATCACCACCGAGGAACAGTTCGCGGTGCTTCTGCCATTCGCGCGCGTACTCGGCCCGCAGGCCCTTGATGGCCAGTTCGCGGCTCGCGCGCTCCGAAGCCAGCCGGGCTTCGAAACGCTGCCGGGCGGCTTCGGCCTGCTGCAGCTCCGCTTTCGCCCTTCCCACCGACGTGGCGAACGGATGCTCGGCGATGAACCCCGTGTAGGCGCTGATCGCGGCGGCGAAGTCCTCGTGTTGCAGCGACTCCCGCACGTCGATGCGCGCGAAGTCCTCCTCCGCGCGTTCGTTGTAGAACCAGTAGCCCGAACCGAGCACGAGCAGCAGGCAGAACAGCACCGCCAGCACGCTCAACGCACGGCCGCGACGGCGAGCATGCTCGTCGAACTCGTACAGCGAGCGCACCCGTTCGCTGATGTCCGTGCGAGCCCGATCGATCAGCAGGATCTTCTGCAGGTAGGCGATCGCCTCGAGCGGCTTCTGCTGCCGCACCAGGTCGTCGGCGATCGACTCGTAGAGCTCCGCGACGCGCTTCTGGTCGCCGGCCTTCACGTGCACGTTGACGAGCGCCTTCTTCAGGTCCGGATCGTGCGGCTCGACCAGCAGCAAGCGCTCGAGCAGCAGACGCACCCGCGCGATGTCGCCGAACTCGAGCAGCAGATCGACCAGTTCCTTGCCTTCCGCCAGCGGATCGAAACCGGCCAGGGCGACACCGCCCGGACCGAGCGTCAACTCGACCAGGCGCTCGCGCGCTTGCAGGTCGGTCGGCACCAATTGCTTCGCTTCGAGCAGACGTTGTGCGGCACCCGACCGGTCGCCGGTACCGAGGCGATGCTCGGCCTCGCACTCGAGATGGTAGATCGCGTTCTCGTACTGCTCGGCAGCCCGGTAGGCGCCAGCAGCAGCCGAATGGACCTCGGGCAGGCCGATGCCGAACTCGATCGCGCGTTCGTACAGGTTGATGGCGTCCTGCAGCCGGCCACCGTTCAAGCACTCGGTCGCCAATGGCAGCAGTTCCTCGACCGCCACCTGCGCGATGACACTGGCTTCCAGCATCTGGCTGAGCGACTTGCAGACCAGGAACGTGGACGAGCCGGTCAGCTCGACGATGCGCGCGACGTTGCGGCGGCCATCGAGCAGCTCGAACACCGCCGGGCCATCCGCACCGAAGGCCTCCGGGTCGATCGTCTCCGCCGTCGCGACGAGCACCTCGGCGGTCGTCGGCACCCGCTCGCTGATGTAGGTCCACTCGTCGATGCGACGCGCGGCCTCCATGATGACACTGTCGCAGTTGCTGAAGAACCGCTCGTCGACGGTGCCATCGCGACCATCCAGGGTCGACACCCCTTCGTGGAACTCGAACTTCGCGTCGCGGCAGAAGAAGAGGTCGTAGATCTCCTCCTCGAGCTCGAGCCGGTACTGGTCCTCGAGCTCCTCGCTCTGCAGGTAGCCGCCGGCGAGCAAGCTGTCGGCCAACGGCTGCCCCATGCGGGCAGCATGGTCACGCACCTCGTCGACGGCGGCCTCGGTCAGCCGACCGCAGCGCACCATCGCCGCCACCACCCGGTCCAGCACCCGATGCACGTTGTGGTGCACGGTGACACCGCGGTGATCGAAGTACAAGACCTTCCACAGCTTGGCAGACTGGATGCTCAGTAAGCCGGCCTTCTTGTTGAGGGCCAGCATCTGGAACACCTGTGCCAGGTCGACACTTGCGAGGTCCCCGCGTAGAGCCATGGTTGTTGGTTGCCGGACCCGCTTCCTGAGTCCGGTCATCCCTATCGACCGCTACCCCGGCGGGACTGAGGGCAGGGTGGAATCCCGGCAACCGCGCCCCGCGGTCCCCTACCCTGAACTCGGCACCTTGCCGGCGATCCGACCCCGCCATACTCTGTCTCCCTCGATGAGGACCGTTGGCTGGATCCTGGGCCTGTGCGCCGCGACCTTGCACTTCTTGTGCGGTTCCGTGGCGTACCGACTGGGCTGCCGATCGTTCGCCCGCCGCCGTTTCGAACGCGTGCTGGAGTTGTACGGCGCCTGCTTCCTCGCCTACGTCAATCTGGGCCGCATCGCCTTCGACCACGGCGACTACGCCACCTGGCGTCGCGAACTGGAGCACGCCCGACGCCTGGATCCCCGGCGGTTCGCACGCCTGCGCCACCCGCTGGAGTTGTTCGAGCCGCGACTCGCGGGCACTTCGTTCGGGCGTGCGAATGGTGAGGGTACGGCCTACGACGGCACGCGGGCGACGTGGCGCTCCCTGCGACACCTGGGTGCACAGCGGCCGACCATCGAACTGCCGGAGTCGGCGGATCCCGGACTCGAGGCCTTGCTGCCGGATTGCGAATCGCTCGGCGAAGGGGCGCTCGGCAACGACGTCGCCGGCATGGCCCGCACCCAGGACGATTGCGCATCGAACGAGGAACGCCGCCGCTTCGCGCGCCTGGGACCGATCGACCGCACCGAGTTGCAGCGCTGCAACGTCGACGAGTTGCTGCGCCGACTGTCCAGCTGACTTCTGCGCCGGGAGCGTCACGCAAGGCAAGTTCCCGACAAGGCGCTAACGAAGCGTCCCCGCCGTGACAGGCCCTCCCGACACTGCCGAGCCGACATCGCTCGACGACCGCATCGCCGTCGCGTTCCTCGAACGACTGCTGGGCGACCGTGCCCGCGGCGAAGAGCGCTCCTTGGTTGCCTACCTCGCCGAGTTCTCGGCGGCGCAGCAGCCGCGCATGGCCCAGGAGTGGCTGCTGGCCACCCGCGGGGCATCGCCACACTCGGCGATCGGCCGCGAGCCGGCGGGCGACCGCGAGCGCATCGGCCCGTTCCAGCTGCTGTGCGAACTGGGCCGCGGCGGCCAAGGTGTCGTCTACCTGGCTCTCGACGAAGCGCTGCAGCGCCAGGTGGCCGTGAAGGTGCTGGCCGCGAGCGTGCTCGCGACGGCCAGCGGCGCGCACCTGCGCCTGGCGCGTGAGGCGGAGGCACTGGCCCGCCTCGAGCACCCTGGACTGGCCCGCATCCACGCCACGGGGCGCGATGGCGATCGTACGTGGATCGCCATGCGTCATGTGCCGGGCGGCAGCCTGCAAGGCGCCATCGCCAAGCGACGGGCCAGCGGACAGGGCGTACCCGCCACGCGCGAGGAGGTCCGCGCCGCCGTGTTGACGATCGCCCGCGCTGCGCGCGCCCTCGAAGCCGCGCATCGCGTCGGGGTGCTGCATCGCGACATCAAGCCCGCCAACCTGCTGCTCGACGCACCGGAGACCCCGGTGTTGGTCGACTTCGGGCTGGCGCACGCTTCCTCCGCCGCGACGCCGACGATCACCACGCCGGGCGAGCTCTTCGGCACGCTGTGCTACCTGGCGCCCGAACGGCTGCAGGGCGCTGTCGCCGACGAACGCACCGACGTGTTCGCCCTGGGTGCCGTGCTGTTCGAACTGCTGACCTTGCAGCGGCCGTTCCAGGCCGCGACGACCGCGCAGGAACTGCAAGCGATCGCCACCTTGCCCTTGCGCTCACCGCGAGAACTCAACCCGGCGATACCAGGCGACCTCGCCGTGGTGATCGCCACCGCCCTGGCGAAGGAGCCGCACCACCGCTACCAGACCGCCGCAGCGTTCGCCGACGACCTCGAGCACGTGCTCGCGAACGAACCGATCGCGGCGCGACCGGCCGGCGCATTCCTGCGCGCCTGGTTGTGGATCCGACGCAACCGCACCCTCGCCGGCAGTCTCGCCGCACTGTTCCTCGCCCTGACCACCGGCCTCTTGACCACCACGTGGCAATGGCGTTTGGCCAGCTCGGCTCTCGCCGACGCGCATCGGCTGGCCGATCTGAAGACCGCCCGCGAACTGCAGGCCTTGGCCGGCGAACTGTGGCCCGCGCGCGCCGAACGGGTGCCGGCGATGTCGCGTTGGCTCGCTGACGCCAGCGACCTGTTGGCCCGCGCCGCGGAACACGATCGCCAACTGGCCGCGCTGGCGCCGCGCGGCCAGGATGCGAATGCCGATTGGCAACGGGAGCAGCTGGAAGCGCTGGTCGCCATCCGCAGTTCCCTGCGACAACTGCAACAGCAGGTCGGCGAACGGCGCGAGGCCGCCGAACGGCTGCACCACATCTCGTTGGTCGCGGCGGCGCCGGACTGGCTCGCGGCCATCGAGCGCATCCGCGCCAATCCCCGCTACCGGGGCCTCGTTCTCGCCCCACAGCTGGGCCTCGTGCCATTGGGTCCCGACCCCGACAGCACCCTCGAGGAGTTCGCGCACGTGCCATCCGGCGCCGTGCCGACGCGCGACGCGACGGGCCGGCTGCGGCCATTCGCCGACAGCGCCATCGTGCTGGTGCTGATCCCCGGCGGCCACGCGGTGCTCGGCGCCGAACCTCGGCCACCCGGCGAAGGTCGCGAAGGCAACCTCGACGACAGCGCCGACAGTTCGATGGGGCCGAGCTACGCAATCGATCTGCAACCGTTCTTCCTCGGCAAGTACGAACTGACCCAGGCGCAATGGCAACGCCACTGCGGCAGCCAGCCGTCGGCCTACTTCCCCGGTGGCCCGGATCCCACCGTGCTGGACGATCGCCATCCGGTCGAACTGGTCACCTGGCTGGCCAGCGAACGCACGCTGCGCGAACTCGACTTGCTGCTCCCCACCGAAGCGCAGTGGGAGTGGGCCTATCGCGCCGGCACGCGCACGCGGTTCCCCAGCGGCGACGACGAGCGCTCGCTGGCCGATCGCGAGAACTTCGCCGACCTCACGGCCCGGGCCGGCTGCAAGGGCAAGTGGCAGACCGTGGATTGGCTCGACGATGGCTACCTATTGCACGCCCCGGTCGGCAGCTTCCGGCCGAACGGCTTCGGCGTGCACGACATGGGCGGCAACGTGCGCGAATGGTGCGCGGACAGTTGGGAGGACTATCCGGACTGCCCGCCGCGCCAAGGCGACGGCCTGCGCATGGGCGAACACGAACGCTACCGGGTCCTGCGCGGGGCAGCGTTCTCGTCACCGCCCGCGGAACTGCGCGCTGCCAGCCGCGGCGGCAACGAGAAGGACGCCGCCGGCGAACAGGCGGGCGTGCGGGCGGCGCGGCAAGTCGATCGCTGAGGCAGCGCGACCGCCGTTCACGGCAGCAGCAGTCGCTGCAACAACGGATCGTCCTGCAAGCGCTCGCGCAACCGCTGCCAGCGCTTCCTGCAGGAGTCCTCGCGGATGCCGAGCACCACGGACGCTTCCGCATGGCCGAGCCCTTCGAGCCCGACGCTGGCGAGCAACCTGCGGTCGTCGTCGTCGAGGGCATCGAGGTGGGCCCGACAGACGCGCATCGCTTCGTCGTTGGCCGCACGCCGACTGATCGTCGTCACCGAGTCGGCGACGCCGGGCAGCTGCGAATCCCCGCCCCGCCGATGCCGGGACGCCAACGGGTCGCGGCCGAGTTCGCGCAGCGCTTCGAGCCAGACCCGGTTGGCGAAGCCGAACAGCCACTGCCGGAAGGACCCGCGACTCGGGTCGTAGTCGCCATGCCGGCCGTAGGCGCGCACACCGACTTCCTGCACCAGGTCCTCGGGTTCGACCCGCCGCCGCAGTTCCCCCCGCACGCGGCAATGCGCCCACGCCAGCAACGCCGAGGCCTCGGCGGCGAAGGCCACCTCGAACGGCGGCCGCGGATCGGTGGGCGACTCGGAAACCACGTGGAGAGGATACTCGGCGCACGCCGTGCCGCAGCAGTAGCGCCGTGCGACCCGCATGGCTAGGCTCCGCCGCCCCCACCGCGCCGCCGATGCAAGCCACCGCCCTCGAATCGACCCACGTTGCTCTCGGCGCCCGCATGGTGCCATTCGCCGGCTGGAGCATGCCGGTGCAGTACCGCGCCATCCTCGACGAAGCGCGCACGGTCCGCACCAAGGCGGGACTGTTCGATCTCGGCCACATGGGCCGCGTCAAGGTGCACGGGCGGCAGGCGGAAGCCTTCCTGCAGCGCCTGCAGACCAACGACGCGGCAGCGATCCCGCCGGGCCGCATCCGCTACGCGATGATCCTGAACGAGCAGGGCATCACCCAGGACGACATCCTGGTCTACCGGAACCCCAAGAACGACGGTTTCTTCGTCGTCATCAATGCCGGCAACACCGCGCGCGACCTCGGCATCATGCGCGACGTCGCGAAGGGCTTCGACGTGGTCGTCGACGACTGCACCAACAAGCTGGGCATGATCGCGATCCAGGGCCCGCTGTCGCAGCAGATCACGCAGCAGATCTGCAAGGGCGACCTCGCCGCGCTGAAGTACTACGCCTGGATGGACACGGTCGTCTGCGGCATCCCGATGACGCTGTCGCGCACCGGCTACACCGGCGAGGACGGCTTCGAGGTCTACGTGCCGACTGGCCACGAGAAGCAGGTCTGGGACGCGTTCATGGCCGCCGGCGAAAAGGACGGCATGACCGCGATCGGCCTCGGCGCGCGCGACACGCTGCGCCACGAAGCCGGCATGCCGCTCTACGGCCACGAGATCGACGAGACGACCAACCCGCTGGAAGCCGGCCTCGACTGGGCGGTGAAGATGAACCACGACTTCGTCGGCAAGGCCGCCCTCGAGAAGGTGCTCGCCGCCGGCGGCACCGGTCGCAAGCTGGTCGGCATCACCAGCAGCAGCAAGCGCTGCCCGCGGCAGGGTTACCCGATCGTCAGCGGCGGCACGCAGATCGGCCAGGTCTGCTCGGGCAGCATCTCGCCGACCCTCGACACCAACATCGCCACCGCCTACGTGCGCACCGAGTTCGCGGCACCAGGCACCCAGCTCGAGTTCGTCGTCCGCGACAAGGCCGAGCCGTGCACGGTCGCGGCAATGCCGTTCTACAAGCGCGCGCGCTGAACGGCGCCCACGCAATCCTGAAGCCCCTCCCCGCATCGAAGCAGAACCTCCCATGCGTCCCAACGACTGCAAGTTCCTGAAGAGCCACGAGTGGTGCAAGATCGAGAATGGCATCGCCACCATCGGCATCACCGACTACGCCGTGTCGCACCTCAGCGACCTGGTCTTCCTCGACCTGCCGAACAAGGGCGCGTCGGTGACCTTCGGCGAGAGTTTCGGCGAGATCGAGTCGGTGAAGGCCGTCAGCAGCCTCTACTCGCCGGTCAGCGGTGAAGTCATCGACAGCAACAAGAACCTGCCCGACAACCTCGAGTGGCTGTCGCAGGAGCCGTTCGGCAAGGCCTGGATGCTGAAGGTGAAGGTCACCGCCAAGTCGCCGGACCTGCTCGAAGGCGCGGCCTACGACGCGCACTGCAAGGCCGAAGGCTGACCTGGGACCTGAGAGCCTGACCGAGAACGCCGCCACAGGCGCCGCCGCAGTGTCCCTTCGCGTGCTCGTCGACCCGCCCGCTTCGGCGGCCTGGAACATGGCCTTCGATGCGGCGCTGCTCGAGCTCGCAGCAACACCGACGCTGCGCCTCTATGGCTGGCAACCGCACGCGGTGTCGCTGGGCTGGTTCCAGCACGCGGCGGACTTCGCGGATCTGCCAGCCGGGACCCAGGTGGTCCGGCGGCTCACCGGCGGTGGTGCGATCCATCATGGCGACGAACTCACGTTCAGCCTCGCCATCGACGCCGCGGCGTTGCCGACCGACGTCGCGGCCAGCTACCGGTTGCTGCACGACGCGATCGTCAGCGCGCTGCATGCCGTGGGTGTGCCCTGCCGTCGCCTCGATGCCGGGGAGCACTGCGGTGCCCGCCCCGCCCAGCGCTGGTGCTTCGCCGAACCTGGCCGCGACGACATCGTCACCGAACGCGGCAAGTTGCTGGGCTCCGCCCAACGGCGGATCCGTACGCCACGCGCCCGCGTGCTGCACCACGGCTCGCTGGTGCTGGAACGACCGCCACTGACCCCGTTCGTCGCTGCCGTAGCCGACCACCTGCCCACCGACCCGGCGCTGCGCGCAGCGCTACGGGAAAACCTGGTGCAGCGGCTCGCGGACGCGTTGTGCTTGCCATGGCATGCGGACCGGCCGACCACCGCCGAACTGGCGCGCGCCGAAGAACTGGCGCCGGGCTACCGCGAACCGGCGAACATCGCCCGACGCTGAGACTCGCTGGTCAAGTCGAGCTACCTGCGCGACGAAAAGCCGGGGGCGATGCGCAACAACACTGCTGAACTCGAGGAGCTCGTCGACGGCACGGTCAACATTCCGACCATCCCGACGGTGCTGACCGAAGTGACCGCGATCTGCAACGCGGCGGATGGCTCGGCGCGCGACGCCGCGAAGGTCATCGAGAAGGACGCCGCGATCGCCTCGCGCGCGCTGCGGCTGGTCAACGGCTCGCTCTACGGCTTGAAGAGCCCGGTCGCCAACATCAACCTCGCCTGCTCGATCCTCGGCCTGCGCGTCATCAAGAACCTGGTCGTGCAAGCGACCGTGCTGCAGGCCTTCGGCGACACCCAGAGCCTGGCTGGCTTCGACGCGGACTGGCTGTGGCAGCACGCCTTCAAGACCGCCACCGCATGCCGCCTGCTCGCCGAGGACGCGCACTTCGCGAAGGGTCTGCCCAAGGACGACGCCTACACCTGCGGGCTGATCCACGACATCGGCAAGCTGATCCTGCTGGAGTCGTCGCCCGATCGCTTCGGCCAGGCCCTGCAGCAGTCGGCCACGCGCGGCGTGCCGCTGGCCACCGCCGAGCACGAGCTGTTCGGCTTCGACCACGCACAGGTCGGTGGCCTGCTGGCGAACCGCTGGAAACTGGCTCCGGCCGTGCAAGAGGCCGTCGTCAACCACCACGCGCGACCGGACGACGCCGAAGCGTTCGCGCAGGGACTGCTGGTGCGAATGGGCAACAGCATCGCCCACCTGGCCGTCGACAACAGCGGCGGCTACCACGGCGACATCTGCGATGCGGCAGCCCTGGCCGGTTTCGGCCTGGCCCCGGAACGCTTGCAAACCATCCTGGCCGCCGCGCGCGCCGCGAACATGGCCAGTTGAGCCCGCGGCCTCGCTAGGCTGCGCGAGCATGAGCCTCGAGCCCCTGCTGCAACGCGCCGGCCTGCTGCCGGAACTGCGCCTGCTCGTCATCACCGCGGTCGCGATCTGGCGGGCCGATTGGCCGGAGCTGCAGCAGGCAGCACAGCTCGGCCGGCAACGCGGCCAGCCACGCGCCGACTTCGAGGAAGTGCTGCTGCAGGCCGTGCTGTTCTGCGGGTTCCCACGGGTCGTCACCGCGTTCGAGCAGCTGGCGTCGGTGTGGCCGGCCACCACACCACCCGGTGGCGGCGGCTTGCCGCCAGCCGAGCAAGCGGCGGCGGGTCGGGCCCTGTTCGCCGGCATCTACGGCCGCAACACGCAAGCCGTGCATTCGCTGCTGGCCGGCTTCCACCAGGAGTTCCACGACTTCGTGCTGCAGGCCGCCTACGGCCGCATCCTGACGCGACCGCACCTCGACGCCACCCGCCGCGAGTTGTTGGCCGTCGCACTGCTGGCCGCGCAAGGCCAGGAACGGCAGTTCCTCGGCCATGCGCGCGGCGCGCGGACCTTCGGCGCGACCGACGCGCAGCTTCACGAGGTGCTGCTCACCGCGCTGCGCGACGAGGCCGCCGCCACCAGCTGGTTCGCTCGCGTGCGCTGACCCGCGCATCGCGGCGAGAAGGGGAAGGAAGACTCTCCACCTCGCCCCCGGAGTCGTGAGCGACATGCCCACTTCTCCTCGGTGGAGAGTCTCGTTTGCGACCGCGGCGAGGATCACACCTCGTCGCGATCGCATGGAACTAGCCGGAGCCCGCGGCGCGGTTTCGCGACGACCTGAAAAAACCACCTGTCGCACAGCCGAGCGCGCGACCGACGCGACCTAACATGCCGCGATGCGCCTGCTGTTCGCCGCGGTCGTGCTCTTCGCAGCCATCTCCACCGGTCCCGGCCAGTCGCCGGCCCCGCCCCACTACGACCTCGTGTTGCGCGGCGGCAAGCTGCTCGATGGCAGCAAGAGCCCGGCGACGACCGGCGACCTCGCCATCGCCGCGGGCCGCATCGCCGCGCTGGGCACGTTCCCGATCCCGGCCGGCACCCCGGTGCTGCCGGTCACCGACCTCTGCGTGGCGCCCGGCTTCGTCGACGTGCACACGCACGTCGACACCGAGATCGTGCGGGAACCGCTGTGCAGCAACTTCCTGCGCATGGGCGTGACCACCATCGTGACCGGCAACTGCGGCGGCAGCGTGGCCGACCTCGCCGCCCACTTCGCGCGGCTCGAACAAGGTGGCCTCGGCCCCAACTACGGCAGCCTGGTCGGCCACGGCACCGTGCGACGCGCCGTGCTCGGCACCGCCAACCGCGCCCCCGACGCCGCCGAGCTGGCCCGCATGGCCGACCTCGTCGAGCAGGCGATGCAGGCGGGTGCGTTCGGCATGTCGACCGGCCTGATCTACGTGCCGGGCATCTACAGCAAGACCGACGAACTGGTCGCGCTGGCGAAGGTCGTCGCGCGCCACCGCGGCCTCTACGCGAGCCACATCCGCTCCGAGAACGACGACGTGCTGACCGCACTCGGCGAAGCGCTGGCGATCGGCGAACAAGCGGGCGTCGCGATCGAGATCAGCCACGTCAAGTGCACCGGCAAGCCGAACCACGGCCGCGCCGACGAAGTGCTGCGCTTGCTGCAGGCCGCGCGCGAGCGCGGCCAACGCGTGCATGTCGACCAGTACGCCTACGACTGCAGCTCGACCGGCCTCGACGTGCTGTTCCCGGCCGACGAACTGGCCGTCGATCGCGACGCGTTCGGCAAGCGGCTCACCAGCGACGCGGCATACCGCGCGACGATCCACGCGGCCCTGCTGCGCAAGATGGACCAGGTCGGCTTCGGCGACTTCCGCTTCGTGCGCATCGCCGCGGCGAAGGGCAACGAGGCGCTGAACGGCCTGCTGCTGCCGGAAGCGGCGAAACAGAAGCTCGGCCGCGACGACCGCGATGCGCAGGCCGAGCTGGCGATGGACCTGTTCGTCGCCGCGGCCCCGGCGCGGGTCACGGTGATCTACCACACGATGGCGGAAGCCGACGTGCAGCGCTTCCTGCGCGAGGACTGGATCGCCGTCGCCAGCGACGCGGGCCTGCGCCAGGAAGGCGGCCCCGACAAGCCGCACCCGCGCGGTGCCGGCAACAACCCGCGCGTGCTCGGCCGCTACGTGCGCGAACTGCAGGTGCTCGACCTGCCGACCGCGATCCACAAGATGACCGCCGTGCCGGCAGCGGCGTTCGGCATCGCCGATCGTGGCGTGCTGCGCGTCGGCGCCTTCGCCGACCTGGTGGTGTTCGACCCCGCGACCGTGGCCGATCGTGCGACGGTCGCCGAGCCGATGGCGCATCCGGATGGCATCCGGGCGGTGTTCGTGAACGGCCAGCTGGCGGTCGACCGCGGCCAGGTCACGGGCCTGCGCGCCGGCAGCGTGCTGCGCGCCCAGCACCGCTGACGTGAAGCGCCGCGCGGGCCGCCCCGCCGCGGCTCCGGCTACCGCGGCGCCGGGAGGTATCATGCTGGTTGCCACGTCCCATGCATCCGTCCGACGAACCACGCCCCGCCGCGGCCCCGCACCGCGACCCGACCGAATGGGGCCGTCTCGTCGAGAGCCTGGACATCGCCAGCATCTTCGTCGTCATCGGCAGTTGGCTCGGCCCCAAGCTGCGCGCCGAGGCCTCGGTCGAGGACCTGTGGCAGGAGACGCTGTGGTGCTCCTGGCGCGATCGCGAACAGCACGAATGGCGCAACCTGTCGGCGTGGCGGACCTGGCTGCTGTCGATCGCCCGCAACCGCGTGCGTGATGCCGGTCGCACCGCCGGTCGCACCAAGCGCGGCGGCGACCACACCATCGCGTCGTTCTCGCTGCTGGCCGAACGCGAGTCGGTGTCGTCGATGCTGCCGCCGGGGTCGACCACGCCGAGCCGCGTCGCCGGCTTCCGCGAACGAGCGCGGGCGATGGAGATCGCGCTGGAAGGTCTCGATCCGGAACTGCGCACCATCGTGCACCTGCGGCTGTTCGAGGAGGTGCCGATGCGCGAGGTCGCCGAACAACTCGGGCTGCCCTTGTCGACCGCCAAGGAACGGCTGCTGCGCGGCGTCACGCGCTACCGACACCGGCTGCGCCAGATGCTCGGCAGCGACGACGACCACGAGGTCGGCCGATGACCTCCACTCCGGGCGACTCGAACACCCGCGACGAGGAACTGCTCGCCGACCTGTTCGACTCGCTGCTGCAGGACATCCTCGACGGCCGGACCCCTGCGCTGGAACCGCTGCAGCTGCAGCGGCCCGACCTGCGCGAACGCATCGCCAAGACCTGGCAACTCGCGTGCAGCGTCGCCGGGCGCCGTGAGCCGAGCCGCCCCGTGCTCGGCGGCTACGAGATCGTGCGCGAACTCGGACACGGCGGCATGGGCACCGTCTACCTCGCGCGCCACCTGACGCTGCAGCGCGACGTGGCGATCAAGGTGCTGCCGCATTCGCTGGCGATGTCGCCGAAGGCGAAGCAGCGCTTCGTCGAGGAAGCGCGGTCGCTGGCGCAGATCCGCCACGAGAACGTCGTGCACATCCATCGCATCATCGACCACGCGGAGATGCTCGCGTTCGAGATGGAGTTCGTCGACGGGCCGAGCCTGCAGCACCTGATCGTCGCGATGCAACGGCACGACAAGCCGCACTCGCTGGCCAGCCTCGCCGCCGCACTCGGCCGCGACGCCAGCGCGATCGGCAGCCGCAGCAGCGTCGAGTGGTTCGTCGGCGTCGCCATCCGCATCGCGCGCGCGCTCGGCGAAGTGCACCGGCACGGCCTCGTCCATCGCGACGTGAAGCCCGGCAACATCCTGCTGCGCGCGGACGGGGTACCGATGCTGGCGGACTTCGGGCTGGCGCTGGCCGGCGACCTGGTCGCCACGCGCACGAAGTTCGCCGGCACGCCCGTCTACGCGGCGCCCGAACGGTTGCGCGGCAACGAG